>CAZGJX010000072.1:0-22885 GCA_964525635.1 uncultured archaeon | reverse complement strand
GAAAATAAAAAAAGGGGTTAATTTATAATTGATCATTCATCTATAAAATTAACCATTTTTTCTTTTTTACATAAATTATTAATCCTAATATACTAATAATGCTAAAAAAAATCTAAAGATCACCAAAAGATATGTTTTGATTAGTAGCAGGTAATACAGTAACCATTACTGTATCAGAATCATATAATCCAGCTTCATCATATACTTCAAATGTATAAACATAGATACCAGAAGATAATCCATCAACCTTAAATGTTTTAACTACCATTGAATTCCATGTTCCACTCTCTACAACAGAGCCATTTTGGGATATTGAATAAGATGCAGGATATGCATCTGTTGCAAACCAATTGATAACATTTCCAGTTTGTCCTTGTTGATTAAAAATCTTAAATCACTTCGAATCCTCAATTTAAATAATAATAATCTTTCAACACTACCTGAATCACTTACACAGCTTGATAATTTAAGCAAAATAAGTATAAGAGGAAATCATTTCAGTGATTTTCCTGTAGTTTTAAATACTTTAATTGAAAAAGGAGTTCAAATTGAAATGGATGCTTCTTTTAAATTAAAATGGATTAAAGGTTATTCTGAAGAGATAATTCAATCAATAAAAGATTTGGAGAGTATAATTAGAAATCCATTAAAAATTAAAGAAGATCATTGTTATGAAAAATCACTTTTAAAGATAATTGCCGATAAAATTGTTGGAATTGAGTTATATGAGGAAGATATTCACATTATTCCTGAATCAATCACAATTTTTAAGGATATTGAAATTATTATATTAAAAATAAAGAATTTAGAGAAAATTCCAGAGAGTTTATTTGATTTAAAGCATCTTAAATGTATATATCTTAAAAATAATAACATATCTTCAATTCCGGAGTCACTAGGTGATTCAAAATCACTTGAAACTCTTTACATAAAGAATTGTAAATTAACTAAGCTCCCAGAATCGATATGTAATTTAATATCCCTTAAAAAGCTGATTTTAAGTAAAAATCAAATAATTATTCTACCTGAATCAATTGGAAATCTAGAATCACTTGAATATCTTGCATTAAATAATAATAAATTGAAGTATTTACCAAAATCAATAACTAATTTAAAGCTTTTAAAAAAAATTGAGATAAAAAACAATCCAATTTCGCTCAGAAAAAAAAAAACAATGAAAACTATACTCACACAATTAAAAAATAAAAAAGTTATCATTGAAAAAAAGTAATTTCATCTCAACTTTATCATCTCATTTTTATATCTCTTTACAATAATTAAAATACTTAGGATGAATTTAAGAATTAAACCAAATAAAAAAAATTTTAATTCAAGAATATTAGATTCTATTATATTTTATTTAAAAAAAGGATGATTAATAATGGAAAATTCAAATACAAAATGGCCAAAACATCCAAATATTTATGAAATAAATACATTACCATGGTTAAATCAATTATCAGAAGAATTTCATGAGGAAATTACCCTTGACAATATCCCAGATGAAATATTTGAAAAGTATATTAAATATTTTAATGCAGTATGGTTAATGGGTGTCTGGGAAAGAAGTCCAACTAGTAAGAGAATTGCTTTAGAACATTCAGGACTCCAAGAAGAGTTTAAAAGTGCATTAGATGACCTTAAAGAAGAGGATATTATAGGTTCACCTTATGCAATTCATTATTATCATGTTGATAGCCAATTAGGGGGAAATGAAGCATTAGCTCGTTTTCGAGAAAAACTAGAAACAAGAAATATAAAACTAATTTTAGATTATGTCCCAAATCATGTAGCAATTGATCATCTTTGGATTTTGGAAAAATCAGATATGTTCATTAAAGGGACAACAAATGATTTAATGACTCAACCTGATAATTATTTCTCAAAATATGGAATTGTATATGCATATGGAAAGGATCCTAATTTTCCTCCATGGACAGATACTGTTCAAATTAATATCTTTTCTTCCGAAGCTCGAAAAAAAACAATTAACACATTACTTTTAATTGCTGAACAATGTGATGGAGTTCGTTGTGATATGGCAATGTTATTGACAAATGAAGTTTTTAAAGGAACATGGAAGGAAAAAACAGGGCCTCCTTTTCAAAAAGAATTTTGGGAAGAAGTTATTCCAAAAGTCAAAGATAAATATCCTGATTTTAAATTTATAGCGGAAGTATATTGGGATATGGAATGGGATTTACTACAACTGGGATTTGATTTTTGTTATGATAAGAGATTATATGATAGAATTTTAAAAAAAGACATTATTGTTATTAAAGATCACCTGAAAGCTGATATAATTTACCAAGAAAAACTTGTTAGATTTATTGAAAATCATGATGAAAAAAGAGCATATAATGTTTTAGGACTAGAAAAATCCAAAACAGCAGCAACTTTCGTTTTAACTCTTCCAGGAATGGGATTGATTTATGATGGTCAAATGAAAGGTTATAACATAAAATTACCTGTTCAATTAAAAAGGAGATCTAATGAAGGAGTAAATGATGAATTATTAAATTTTTATCAGAATCTATTATCATTGATATCAAAAAGACAAATTAAGAGCGGTAAATGGGAATTATGTGATATTAATCCATTTAATCAAGATCTGATTTCCTCAAAATATTTAATCTCATACCATTGGTGGGACCATTATAATCATTTTCTTATTGTCTTAAATTTAAATGAACTTCCCGCTAAAGGTTATATTAAAATTCCATCTCTTCAATTTAATAAAAAAGTGATATTATTTGAAGATATGTTTACAAAAGATGAATATTTTCTTCATGGTGATGAGTTAAATAATTATGGATATTATATTGAATTAAACGCAGAGGAATTTCATTTATTTGAAATAAGAAATTTATAAGGAAGATATTTCTAATTATTTTATTGAATTTTATTTTTTTATAAATAATTAAAGTTTAATGTACAGTTACTGTCTTAGCTAGATTCAAAGGTTTATCTGGATCCAATCCATGGGCAAGAGCAGCATAATATGCGAGGAGTTGGAGAGCAGGAATGAATGTAATTGGACTAAATAAATTATAATATTTATTAGATGGTTGTGGAATTCGGATAGTCATATCGCTTAATTCAGTTATTAATTCATCAGATTCAACAACTATAGACAATATATAACCACCTCTAGATTTAAATTCCATTACATTTCCGATTAATCTTTTATAAGATTCATCAGGTGGAGCAATAAAAATTATAGGAAATCCTTTTCTAACTAATGAAATAGGACCATGTTTTGCATGAGCTGCAGAATAACCTTCAATGAATCTACAAGCAACCTCTTTTAGTTTAAGCCCTCCCTCTTTTGCTGTAGCTATTGAACTTCCACGAGCCAAAAAGAAGTAATTGGCATTTTTCTCTAAACTACTGACAATTTCTTTTATTAAATCATTATTTTTTTCTAAAAATGTTTCAATAATATTTGGTGTTGATTTTAGAGCCTCCAAATAGCTTTTAATTTCTGTTGATGATATTTTGTTTCTTAATTCACCTATTTTTAATGCAATTAAAGATAGTGTTAGAACCTGTGTGCAATAAGTTTTAGTTGCAGCAACCCCAATTTCAGGTCCTGCTTGTGTTATAATTACATGATCTGAATATCTCGTAATTGATGATCCAACAATATTAGTTATTGATAAAATTTTTATTGTCTTCTTTATATTTCTCGCCCATCTTATAGCTTCAATTAAATCAATTGTCTCTCCTGATTGAGAAACAGCAATAATAACAGCATTATCTTCTAAGGCGTTTGTTAATTGATTTTCAAACTCACTACATTCAATTTCTTGTATATATTTACCGAGAAACTTTGTAATTATAAATTTTCCTGCTAATGAAGCATAAAAAGATGTACCTGCGGCTGTTATATATATATTATCAGCAGATATTAATTCTTTCGCAAATAATTCAAGATCATTTTTAGATATTTTCAGAGTTTTTTTTAAAGCTATAGGTTCTTCATATATTTCCTTAAGCATAAAATGCTCATATCCTCCCTTTTCTGCGGCATCTACATTCCAGTCGATATAATTTGATATTTTTTCAATTTTTATCACTGAATTTTCAATATTATAAAAATCTATCTCGCCAGCTCTTAGTATGGCTAATTCATTATCCTCTAATATATAACAATTACGAGTATAGGGAAGCAAAGCAGGAATATCTGAAGCACAATAGCTAGTTTTTCCCTCTTCAATACCTACAATAAGTGGAGATTCTTTTCGAGCTATAATTATCATATCGGGTTCTTTAGTATAGCATATAGCAATACCATAAGAGCCCTTACATTTTTTTAGAGAGACAATTACAGCATCTTTAAATTCTAATCCTTTTCCTAAGTTTTCTTCTATTAAATGTGGAATAATTTCAGTATCTGTCTCTGATTTAAACTCATGTCCCTGTGATTCTAATTCTCTCTTTAATTCAATGAAGTTTTCTATAATACCATTATGAATTACAGCTATTTCGTTATTACAATCTACAAGGGGATGACTATTTTTTTTTACAGGCGCTCCATGTGTAGCCCATCGTGTATGAGCAAGCGCTATATTTCCAAATAAATTATTAAAGTTTAATTTATCATGTATTTCTTGTATTCTTCCAGAATCTTTTTTAATAAATAATTGCCCATCTTTATTAGATACAATTCCACATGAGTCATATCCTCTATATTCTAATCTTTTAATCCCATCTAGAGCTATTTTGCCAATTTCTATATTTTTAGATGTAATTATTCCAAAGATTCCACACATTTTATATCACTTCATTTTAAAAGTTAATCAGAGAGATAAATTGAGATTAATTAATAAATATAATATGTATTTGTTTAAAATTTTTATCTTGAATACTATTTCTTAGCTTATTTCGATAAAATGGAATATTCTTAAGTTTTAGGATAAATTCATAAGGAATACTCTAGATAAATCCTGATATTTTTAATAAAATAGTTAAATATAAAATTTCCCGTTTTTATTTATTATTTAAGAAATAGATACTAAGATAATATAAAGTAAAATTAATGAGATTGAATGATTTATCAAGGACTATTTAATATATTAGACTTATACTTTAATGAAAGTGAAGCCTTTTATAGAAGTATAAATAAATTTTTTCAAAAGATTATTAATAAGATAATCTTTGATGAGCATGAACAGAAAAAATCATTAGACTCAATTATCGAAAAACTTACAAAAGAATTTGTAGAATTAGGTTTTTCTCATGAAGAAATTGATAGTAAATTTTCAGATCCATTTATAAGAAAAATAGACAACGAAAGAATTACATTCAATTCGTCAATCGATGTATACAAAAAGAAAATATCTCCGGTTGTTTATGAAATAATACTAGAGAAAATAGTAGATTATCTTGTAGATACAAGTGTTGCACCATTAATTTTAGAATTGAAATCAAAAGGAATATTACCCTTTGAAATTATAATGGAACTACAGAAGTTAAAGAATCTTCTTGAGAATAATTCTGAAAAAATAACAAATCTAAAAAAATATATAAATATTAGGGATAAGATAATAAAGAAATTTAGTGGAAATAAATGTGAAATAGAAGGACTCGAAAATATTGAAGATCCTTTGGATAGACTTCAATTAATTTATATGATTTATAGAATAATCGATTTTTTTCATTTTGAAGGAGTGTTTGGTTTTTCTAAAATCAAAGAATATCTTAAAAAAAATATTGATGAATGGTTGGTTTCTGTGCCATTAGTCACTCTAAGAAATCCTGATTTATATTATTGTGGACTTTATTTATCTAAATCTCTGAATATTGAAATAGACGAAGAGAAAGTTAAGAACTTTTTACTTGAAATCTATAGTGAGATAATTGATGAATTTGATGCAACTATTATAGAAGCAACTGATCAAGTTTATTATTTTATCAAATCAATTGAATTAATTAATCTAGATTTATCAGAAAAAAAAATTGAACAATTAATAAGAGCAGATGCTTCCTTTTTTGAGAAGCAATATTTAATGAATTTAGAAACCTCACAATTAGTTGTTATATTGAAAATTTATAACGTTCTTGGTCTTATTGATAAAATTGATAAACAAAAAATTAATTCTATATTAGAAGAAATAGATCGTAGGTTTACTCCAGAAGGAATAGTTCAATATAGAGATGGAATAATCTCCTCTGAAGCTACATATTATGTTTTATTTTTATCTTATATGAGAGATACTCTTAATAAACTCAAAAATTATGATATATTAGATAGCATTGTCTCAAGAATTTATAGAAATTTAGAAATTATTGATTTTTGTCTTGATACAAACTATGATTTGGTGAGTGAAATATTCTACTCATGTGAGAGTTTAAAATTATTTAATTGTATAGAAAGTAAGGAAATGATATATCATATGGCAAAATACTTGTTTCCTGAAGAAATTTTGAAAAATGGTCTATTTGATAAAAAAATAGATAGAGGAAAGACTAAATTTAGACATTTTAAAGTAAATAAGACAAGTGGAGATACAATTTATTAGACCTTCAAGGTTATAATATATAATTAAAGATCAAGTTATTATAATCTTATACTTAAAGCATTTTAAATTAAATTATAAAAAATGTATTTTTTTTGTTGTTAAGTTTGAATTATAAATAAAATGAATTCTCAATCTTTTAAAATTATACAAAACTATTTTTTGAATGTTTAATTTCAAAAAATATAATATATTTTTACAAGTAGAATATATATGCCATATTATCAAAACAAAGAGGGGTACAAACTCTACTATGAAGAATTTAATCCTCAATCAATGCGTTGTACTATTGTTTTGATTCATGGTTTTGCATCATCAGTATCATTCTTCAAGGAACAAATTAAAGTATTAAAAAATTATTATAGAATTATATGTTTCGATGCTTTGGGCCATGGAAAAAGTGATCATTCTAAAGAATTGAATCTTTCAGAAAATATTAGGCATGAAATCATAAGAGATCTTGAGGATCTTTTAGAATATTTACATGTAAAGGGACCATTTGGTATAATAGGTCATTCGCTTGTAGGTGGAATGATTGCTCAACTTATATGTAGAAAACATCCTGATGAAATTAAATTTTTAATATTACTAAATTCAGGTTATATCAATACAGATAATGTTATTAGAAATATTTTTTATAATTTACTTCCATATATGATAAGGATGAATTTTTTAGACGCTGTAGTTAATTCAGTAGATAGAATTCTGGACAAAACAATACCATTTATCCTTCAAGCATTAACTAATAATTTATATAAAATTAGGATGACTAAAGATGAATTATATATGCGAATTGAAGAGCAGATATTTAAAATGATAAATGAAATTAAAGAATATAATCCATCATTTGTAAAATGTCCTACGTTGATCATTGGAGGTAGACTTGATAATTTTGCCCCTATACAGATGTCTGAGGAATTACATAACAAAATCCCAAATTCTAAATTGAAAATAATAGATATGGCTGGGCATTTTGGTCCTACTCAGAGAAAAGAAGTATATAATGAAGTAATTTGTAAATTTATAAGAAATCTTAAATAAAAATCTCAAGTCCTGTTAAAATAACATTCTCCTTATTTTTATAAGTATACTTAACCAGAAAATAGATGAAAAATAAGAAATCTTTTTCCAATATTTCATTTGAGAAAATTGAAAAGACTTTTTTTATATATAATATCTTCCTTATATCATTACCTTAATCCAACATAAATTTATGTTTATAGGTGTGAAAAATTTTAAATGATTAAATTAAGAAGCATTAACAAAAGAAAAGCCATTAAAACGAATTGAGCGCTCCTTTTTAGGAGTAAAGGCATTTCTTGCTTTTCTTTACTGGAAGTTTCATCATTTTTTAAATTTTTCATATCTAAAATTAAATAAGCAAATCCAATTAGAAATAAGGATAGAATCAAAATCAATAAGATAAAATCTATCATTATAAGAAAAAATATTTTATATGGTTTATTAAATTTTTTCCAAAATTTATAAGAAATTCGCTTTTTTTAGGTTTTCTTCGATTCTTTCTCTAACTTTTGATATCATTGGTTGAAATTCTATTCCAGTAATTCGTGCATAGGAACTCATGTATCTTTTAGCTAATTCAATTTTTATTTCTTCTGAAATTGGAGGGATTTCTTGGTCTGGTTTAATATTTGGGAATATATCAGGATAAGTCTCCATGAGCCATCCTCTAAATATTTCTTTATCTAAAATGTCTGGATCTGTATTATTCTCAAACCTTTCTTGGTATGTATCATGAATCCAAAACCTAGAAGAATCTTGGGTGTGAATCTCATCAATAACCATTAATTCATCATCTTTTAATCCAAATTCGTATTTTGTATCTACTAAAATAAGTCCATTTTTTTTACAGAACTTTTGACCAAAGGTGAATAATTTTACAGCCGCTTCTTCCATTTCTTCATATATATCTTTATCAACCATATTCTCTTTTATTATTTCATCTTTCGATATGTATATATCATGACCTGATTCTGCTTTCGTAGAAGGCGTTACTAATATATCATCTAATACCTGATTTTTTTTCATTCCTTTAGGAGGTAATAATCCTGAAGTTGGAATTCTTTTTTCATAATTTCGCCATGCTGTTCCTGTTAAATAAGCACGAACTATTATTTCAATTGGTATGGTTTTACATTGATGAACAACCGAAACATTAGGATCGGGTACTTCTATAATATGGTTTTTAACTAAATCTTTGGTTTTCTCAAACCAAAAAGATGAGACTTGATTAAGCATTTGGCCTTTAAAAGGGATTGTAGTTATCACTCTATCAAATGCTGATAATCTATCAGTAGCAATGATTATTCTCTTATCATCTAAAATATAATTATCTCTAACTTTCCCTCTATATAGCTTACCTAATGAAGAGATGTTAGTCTCTTTTAACGTATTATTTAATTGTTGTTTTATTATACTTTCAATATTCTCTTGAACCATATTGATAATTAATATAATATAAAATTAAAAATGATTTAATAATAGAAAAATAATTTCAGTTCCTTATAGGATTATAATTATTATTGATTATTTCTTGTAATATTTTCCATCATAAAATTCTTCAATAGGATATTTTTGCTTATTGATTTGCATCTTTTCTATAAAAGCTGAGGTGATATCAATATCTAAAGAATTAATAAAACTAATCAAATAGATGAATACATCTGCGATTTCATTTTTTATATTTTCTAATAAGTTCTCATTTTGATAGATCTCTTGTTTATTAAAATCCTTAAATAAGAATAGTTCCGCTAATTCTGCTAATTCTATATACATAGCTTGAATAAGGTTTTTTGGTGTATGGTATTTTAACCAGTTTCGCTTTTTAATAAAATTCATAACTTTTGACTTAATATAAGAGATCTCAGTATTTAAATCCGTTTTTGTAGAATTAGTAATCATATTATAAAAAGGAGCTAAAAATTATATCAATATTTCTATTGAGTTTTAAATAAAAAAAAAAAATTTTTGTAATAAATTAAAAAATTGGATATTAAACCATTATTGAATTATAATAAGTTATATAAGTTAAACTAGGATAATTTTGAATTGTTATTATAATAGGATTACCTTATTTCTTTACTAATAATGCATCTTAAATTGAACAATTCATTATTATTTTTATGAATAGCTTCATTGTTGAGATTGTTATGACTCTGAAGTCGGCTGCTCGTGATCCTGTTGCAGAGACAATTCAAAGAGATTTAATTGCTAAAAAAGGATATAACATGATATCTAATATTAGGAGCGGTCAATATTTAAAGATTGATATTGAAGCAGAAGATATGAATTCTGCAAAAGAAATTATTATCGAAATGTGCAATAAACTGAGAATATTTAACCCAGTTACTCAAAACCTCAATATTTTAAATGTATCTAAAAAAAATAGTAGAGAATTATGAATATTAAAATAGCAGTTATTCAATTTCCCGGTTCTAATTGTGATTTAGATACTTTATATGTTTTAAATAATGTTATGAAAATAGATGCTGAATTAGTATGGCATAAACAATTTGATGGTTCGAAATTCGATGGAGCAGTATTACCTGGTGGTTTTTCTTTCGGAGATTATCTTAGAGCAGGAATAATCGCAGCTCATAGTCCGGCAATAGATCAGGCACGTCAAATGTTAAATGATGATAAACCTATAATTGGTACATGTAATGGATTTCAAATTTTAACAGAAGCTCAGTTACTTCCTGGAGCATTATTACAAAATGATTCTTTAAAATTTATTTGTAAGTGGATAAGAATAAGAGTAGATAATAATCAAACCGCATTTACTAATAAAATGGGTTTAGGTGATATTCTTGATATACCAATAGCTCATGGAGAAGGAAGATATTTTACAGAAAAATTAAAAGAATTGGAAGAAAATAATCAGATTGTATTTAGATATGTTAATGAAAGTGGAGAAGCAGAGGAAAATGCAAATCCAAATGGTTCATTAGAAAATATAGCAGGAGTGTGCGATTTAGAACAAAAATGTGTTGGTTTAATGCCACATCCAGAAAGAGCATCAGAAACGATTTTAAGTCCAGAAAAAACTGTTCATGGTAAGTTATTTTTTAGTAGTATGTTAAATTTTATTGAGAGGAATGTAAAATAATGCGAAAAGTAAAGCTTGGAGATAATGAATTAGAAGTTGATTTGACTGAAAATGAAATAACATTTATTAAGAATAATTTAGAAAGAGATCCTACTATTACAGAGCTTGGGATGTTTGATGTGATGTGGAGTGAACATTGTTCTTATAAATCTTCACGACCTAAATTGAAATTGTTCGAAAATGCAGAGGAAAATTATGATTATGTACTTGCAGGACCAGGACAGGATGCAGGTGTTATAGATATAGGAGATGGATATTGTTTGGCATTTCGAATTGAATCACATAATCATCCTTCAGCGATAGAACCCTATCATGGAGCAGCTACAGGGATCGGAGGAATAATCAGAGATATTCTATGTATGGGTGTACGACCGATTGCTTTATTAGATCCATTGCGCTTTGGTCCTCTAAAAAATAATCCTCATTCACAATGGTTACTTAAATATGTTGTTAAGGGAATAGCAGATTATGGGAATTGCACAGGAATCCCTACTATAGGAGGAGAAGTTGAATTTGATAAAAGTTTTCAAAATAATTGCTTAGTTAATGTTGCTTGTATAGGATTAGGAACAATAGAAGATTTTAAACATGCTCCTAGTAGAGCATATAATCCAGGAGATTATGTTATTCTAATGGGAGGATCAACGGGGAGAGATGGTATACATGGTGTTACCTTTGCTTCTAGAACTTTAACAGAAGAATCAGAGGAAGATCGCCCAGCTGTTCAAATAGGTGATCCTTTTACAAAGAAATTGATTATTGAGGCAACTTTAGAAGCAATTAAAACTGGTTATGTAAGGGGATTAAAGGATTTAGGTGGTGGCGGCCTCTCATGTGCTTTAAGTGAATTAACAGGTGATGGAGGAACTGGTGCTAATATAGATTTTAACAAAATTTTCACAAGAGAACCCGGTATGAACTCTTTTGAAGTAATGTTATCTGAATCACAAGAAAGAATGGCATTTATAGTTAAGCCTGAAGGACTAGAAACTATTTTAAATGTATTTAAAAAATATGAAATAGCTCATGCGGTAATTGGAAAGACTGACGATACAAAAGTTTTAAAAGTATATGATAATAAAAATTCTGTAGTAAATCTCCCAGCTAAAGCATTATCAGAGTCTCCTACAATACAGAGAGAAGAAAAAAGACCAGATTATCTTGATGATTTATTATCTCAAGAAACTCCGAATACCATAAAAAGTGTGAAAGATATAGTTTATGAATTAATTGCTAGTGAAAATATTTGCAGTAAAGAATGGATTTATAGGCAATATGACCATGAAGTAGGTGTCCGATCTATTATAAAATGTGGAGATGGAGATTCAGGAATTTTAAGGATAATTGGAACAAATAAATTTATCGCTGCAAGTGTGGGTGCTAATTCAAAACATTGCTATTTAGATCCTTACAATGGAGCTAAAGGTAATTTAGTTGAAGTTTGTGGGAATATTATCGCTAGTGGAGCGAAACCAATGGCAATGGTTAATTGCTGCAATTTTGGAAATCCAGAAGTTCCCGAATCATTTTGGTATTTTTCAAATTCGGTGAATGGTATGGATGATTTATGTAAAAAATTCCGAATTCCTATTGTCGGAGGAAATGTATCTTTTTATAATGAAGATGATGTTACACATACAGCAATTAAAGCAACACCTATAGTAATGATTGTTGGAATTATAGAAGGAGAAGAAAATATTATAACATTACCTTTCAAACAAACTGGAAATGATATTTTATTAATTGGTGAAACAAAGCCAGAACTTGGAGGATCTGAATATCACTCAATTATTCATAATCTTGAAGGGGGAAATCCTCCTATAGTGGATGATGAGAAAATAAATACTACATGGAATTTTATTCAAGAATTATATAAAAAGAAACTAGTAAGAGCAAACCATGATGTAAATAAAGGAGGATTTTTGATTACGATCGCAGAAATGTGTTTTAAAAATAAATTAGGTGCTAATTTAGATTTTAAAGAAATTAATGATGAAAAAATGAGAATTGATGAATTTTTATTCAGTGAAAGTGTTGGAAGATTCATATTAGAGACGGAATCTAAAGATTATACTGTAATTATGAATTTAGCTAAAAAAAACAATGTAAATATTGATAAGATTGGTATTTTAATTTCTGAACCCAAAATCAATATTAAAGGACTAATAACCAACGATTTTAGTCTTGATGTAGAAGAAATGGAAAAATTATATAGGTTTACAGTTCCTAATTTAATGGAAATTTAATTTTATCTTATAAATCATTATTAACATAATTTATTCTTTTTATTAACAATAAGCTAATTAAAAAAAAAAAAAGGATTTTTATCTTTTTACAAAAGTGTATATATCTCCTCCCTGAGAAAATCTCAAATGAACTGGTTCACCTTTATCCCACTTATTCCTTAAACAAGATTTACATAACCAAAATCCTTTATTCCTTGAATACCCTGTTGCTAAAGTTAATAATGTTTTTCCTGACTTTTTGGCAGTAGAATTTTCTGGATTATTTACGGTTATGAATTTACCACTCATACCAACCCGACCTCTGCAAAAATAACATGTTTTTGCCATTTTCTTCCACCTATTTTAATATTATTTACTTAATATTTGTTTAGATTGATTATTATTTTAAAATATCTTATTTAAAATAAGATCGAGAAGATATTTATATCTTTATTGTCTCAGTCTCAAATGAGACTGAGAGAAATTTCTTACAAAATAAAAATTATTGATTAAAAGGGATTAGAGCCTTATCTGTGAGATTCTCTATCTTTTTCCTTTTTATAAATCCTTCGCTTATTAAGCTATTAATTATTTTATAAGTTGTTGATTTTGGAAATTTTAATTCATCTAAAATTTCTTTTGGAAAACAAACTTCATTTTTTATTTCAAAAGAACCCAAAATATAAAGGAGAATTATTATTTTTTTTTTACTTGAATTTTCTCTATAATAACTATTGAAATTTTCAAATTTATTATTTTTTTCAAATAATTTATAAAAATATTCATTGAATTTAATTCTATTTTTAAGAATTTCTATAAAATTCTCCCAATTTTCTTTTTTTCTGTTTATTTTCTTAAATCTATTACAAATTACATACACATCAGAAATTATACTTTCTCTAACATCTCCAGTTATATTTTTTTCATTTTCTAAATTTATAATATTTAATAATGATGTTTTAACTGCATATAAACCAGCAATTAAAACACTACTATAAGTTATAACGATGAATATTGTCAATGTGATGCTCTGTGACGTTATATTTAAACATATCAATATAAAATAGATAGTAAAGAAAATTAAATAAATTTGAAAAGCAAATAATGATTGTTTTAGGAATTTATGCAAAACTAATCTAGATACATGATATCTTTCTTGTTTTTTTTTTAATTTTAGTGCTGTAAGTATGATAAAACCATAAGCACTAAATATTATTGGAAGTGCCGGAGTATATTGCAAAATTTCTATTTGATATATTATATTTGCAATTTCACCTAATAATTCATAATATTGAAAAGTATCAAAGCGATTTGTAATTAGTCCTTCTATATTGAATAATATACAGGCAATTGTAGTAAAGCCTAAAATATAATAATTTGGAAAAGATCCTAAAATTCTTTTATTCAGATTTTTATTTAGGATTAATTCATTTATCTTCTTGATATATTTTTTGAAAAAAAAAATTGTAATAACATTCATCAATGAAAAAAGTAATGGAAAAATAATTTCCTCTATCCATAACAGTAAATTGAAATTCTGGGTAATTCCAAGAATTAGAAAAAAAAGCCTAGAAGTAACATAATAGAATACAATGTAAAATAAAAGAAAAATAAGAATTTTTCTTACAATATTTTGACTATTTTTAATAGGAATTTCACTTTTTAAACATTATTTTAGGTTTAAAATATTAAAACTATATAATAAGATATTGAATTATTATTTTTTTTTATGTAGATTATTTGAACAAATCTTAAATATACAAAATCATTTTTCTAATTTGTATCCGAATATTACTTAAATTTATTAAATTTAATTAAAATACTTTTATATGTGAAATAATGAGAGCTCGTGCATGTATTAAGTGTAGAGAATATGTATTAATTCATCCAGATAATCCACAGAATATAAATAGAGTTAATCTTTTTGAAAAAACTCATAGTGGACATGCACTTATTACATCTAATTTTGAAGAAATTAAAGGTAATTTCACTCCTTTTCAAAAGTAATATATAAATAAGGAATATGTAAAACTATTAAAAGCTAAATAATTTAAAAATCTATCTTTACTATTTTTTCAATTTGATAATAAAATCTTTTATCATTTTTGATCAAAGCAATATCCATCAATATAATTTTATTTAACAAAAAAATATAGAATATATATATATAAATATATTTCCTTTATATTCTTTATAAAATTGGATAATCCTTTAAATATCATGAGTTATATATAAGAACCAAAGATTTAAATATGAAGTTATATCATTTAATATATATATGTCAAAGAATTTTCTTTGATATATATTCATATTTGATATATAGATGAAGGGTAGAAATGCGAAATCCATTCTTCATAGGTAAAAAATACTGCAATTTTTTACCTTTTTTTTTTTAATTTAAGTTAATTAAAGGTATAGTACGTTTATTTATTTTAAAGAAACATGAAATTATATTTAGAAAATAATCATCAAGTTTTTACAGTATCTTTGATCAGAGGATAAATAAAAAATGTTATATCGAATCATATTCTTATATTCTAAAACTAGAATATACAGTTCTATATTGATCACCCATAATATCTTCATTTAGATTAATGATAGCATTATCATTCTAGGTTAGAAACATGGATTTCCAAATATTGATTATATAGATTATTGGATTCATTTTGGATTCAAATTATTATTAATATTCGATTTCCGATACATTTAAATATATTATTTATTTTATATATATTAAGTTGTTCGATTTATGATATATTACTATCATAAAACGAATATATGAAAAAGACTATCAGTTTTGTTAGTCTAAAGATAAATAAAATCATCAATAAAATGAGGTAGAAAAATGTTTTTTGGTAAAAGGTTTAGTGGCCATCATGGTAGCTCTTTATCAGGATTAGAAATTTTAGTACTCACATTAATAAAAAATGAATCGGATATCACAGGTTATGATATAATTCAAGAAATAAATAAAGAATTCAAACCTATATGGAAAGCATCTGCGGGTACAATTTATCCTTTATTAGAGAGATTAGTTAACAGTAGTTACGTCAATGTTAAAGAGATTATTGATGAAAATAATAGGAAAAAAAAAACATATACAATATCAGCTAAGGGCAGAGATGAATCAGAAAAGATTTTAAAGGGGAATTTCGAACCAAGCTTAAAAACACTTGGAAATTTTATTCGAACAATTATGAAAGGAATAAAATTTGATGATAATATGGATCGTATGTTTAGTTGTTTTCCATTTTGTCATCATAATTATGATCAAGAAATAGATGAAAATGATATTTCAAGGGAAAATGTAGAACGTGTCCAGAAAATTATTAATAATTTAAAACATCGTAGAGATAGTTTGAAGCATCGTTTAGGAAAAGCAAAGAATCAGATTAATTATTATGAAGATATTTTACATAAAATTAATGAGTTAAGAGAAAAAAATGCTAAACCAATACCAATTATCGAAGATGATGATGAATTCGAAAATTTTTGATGTAAATACAAAATTTATAAAAAAAAATTAAACAAAAATGAGGCATAAAAAAAATATGTGTAAAGTATATGGACATGGAGTGCATGGACATGGTGAATTTACACCCATGGCATTTTTTAAAATGAATATGGGTGGAATGGCAAAAAAGATGATGAGTCATATAAAAGGTTGTATGACTCATTTTGAGGGATGGATTCCATATGATATAGAAGACTTTGATAATTATTATATGATTTCGATTCCATTACCTGGAATTTCCAAGGAGAATGTTAAGGTTTCTCTAATTAGTAACAGCCTAAACATTAAAGTTAAGAGACCTACAGAAGTTATTAAAAGTAAAACTCCAGAAGATAAAGAGGATGAAATTAGAAGTGGTGCAATAGCTTGGAAGGATCTTTTAAATTTTATTTGGAAAAAAGATGTTAATTTAGATATTCCTTTACCTCCTGATATCAATAATGAGACAATAAAGTCAAAAATAAATAATGGATTGTTAAAAGTAAGAATTGATAAGATCCCTCCAAAAAGAATAAATATTGACACAGTAGACAATATTAATTAAAATCTAAAATTGATATATAGGTGGGAAGGCTTTAGAAATTTGAGAAATAATAGAATTAAGCTCAGCAAAGTATAATTCAAATAATTCTAAAGCTCCCAATTATATATATTTTTTTTCCTTCTTTTTTTTTTTTTTAATTTTGTATTAATTCTTTAAACTCTACTAAATGTTTTATATTTTCAAAATCTTCTTCATATTTGGCAAAATTTATATATCTTCTATTTAATGAGATCGCTTTCTCTAGATTTTCAATCGCTTTAGAATGGTTATTAATTAGAGAATAAACACGAGCAATGCAATAAAATGCAAAAGCATGATTTGGATATATTTCTAGAACTCTATTTAGACAGATAAAAGCGTCATCATAATGTTTTAATATAGCATATGTAAGACCTTTATTACTAAATGCATTAGCATCATCAGCAGAGATTTCTAATGCTTTATCGAAACATTCAATTGCTTCCTCATAATGTTTTAGTGCGTTTAATGTAAGACCTTTATTGTTCCAGAGAGTGGGATCATCAGGATTTATTGCTAAAGCTTTATCAAAACATTGAAGTGCTTCATCATACTGTTTTAAAGCACTTAAGATAAGAGCTTTATTGTTCCAAGTATTAGGATCATTGGGATTTAATTCTAATTCATCCTTAAATCTTCCATGTACTTTCTTATAATATTTTAATCGAGTGACTGCTTTATTTTTAGAATATAATGCTATATTATCTATAGGATTTATCTTTAAAGCTTTATCATAACAATCAATTGCTTCATTGAAGTGATTGAATTTCTCTAAAATAAATCCCTTTTTAATCCATGCGTTAATATAACTGGAATCTAATTCTACTGCTATCTCAAAACATTCAAGTGCTTCACCATATCTATTTAGATTTATATAAGCAAGCCCTTTATTATTCCAAAGTTGAACATGATTTGGATCTAATTCTAAAGCGTTATCAAAATAATCAAGTGCTTTATCATATTCTTGTGATTTAATAGCAATAAGCCCTTTCTTATTCAATAGCATTATTTCTCTATTATCATTTGAAATAAAAATACACCAAGATTTTCAAATTGAAATAAAATTTGAATTTAATATTCCATATAACTTTAATAATATACTATCCTATGATTTAATATATCGTTATTCTATATATAGAGTTGGTTTTTTAAAGTTTTAACATTTTTTATGTTTTTATTTAAGTTTATCACAATATTTTCCTTTAAAATAACAATTTTAGCCAGTAAATGATGGTAAATTATTGATAAGAAAAAAAAATAATAAGTATATAAGAAAATTATTTGATTGAACTACCACTCCCTAAACAGTACCGAGTATTTTTTTTACAATCACATTTTTTTAATCTTGTTTTGAAACCTTTAAATCTTCTACAATTATGAATAGAATGAATGAGGTGAGAAAAAATGTAATAAAAAATACTCGATACTGTAAAGGAAGTGACCTTCTCGCAATTAATTGATAAAATATTTTCAATTATTTATTTCAGTAATTTTCTTGTTTTTTCAAAAAAAAATCTTAGAATAAAGATTATTTAGAAAATTTAGTTTAGCTGGGATTAAATAGAGAATTAATTGTTAAAATAATTGATTAAAAAAAAACTATCAATACTATATTATTCTTATATTATATACATATATTACTTAGATTTCGATTTCTTATTATAATAAAAAAAAAATTTTGTTATTAAATAGGTGTTTAACGATTAAGCTCATTACATGTCATATTCCAGAGCAATATCTAAAGGGAATCGAAGAATTAGTAACTGCTAATTATTATCCCAATCGTTCAGAAGTAATTCGAGTCGCAGTACGTGATTTATTAAAAACGGAGCTCAATTCCCTTATAAAAAAAGATTAATTTTTTTCTTTTCCTTTTTTTCTATTTTTAATAATATTAAAAACTAACATGTCAGTGGTATAAATTATAAAAATAATTATTTGATTCCTTTACTTTTTCTATTATAAAATTAATTTCATTGGCATTGATTGAAAATAGATCAAAAATCTGGCTATTAAGTTCAATTATAGTGTTTTTTATTACTTTTGTAATTAAACCCTTATTTTCCTCTAGATTTTTTATGATAAAATCAACTTTTTCAGAAATGTCTTGTTTTGTTATTTTTTGACATTTTAGTATTGGTAAATGCCTAATCATATATTGATTTAAATTTATTGTTGTATCTTTTTGATTATTAATTCCAAAAATACAATAGAATTGGAGGATAATAGAATTTAAAACTGCACATAGATATTTGAGTTCATAAGAATCCGAATGAAGTAATGAGTATATTGAAGATGTAAAACAAGCATTATCTTTAGTAAATATGGCCTCTGGATAAATATTATTGTGTTTTATCAATAATTTTGGATTTTTATAATATTCATAATTATTTCCTTTTAGAATTTTAGAATTTGTGTCTTCTAAATTAAAAGTTTTAGATTTAGAAAAATAATAATAACTAAAATCTTTTTTAGCATCAAGAAAATAACATGTCCCTTTGTTATTAGGTTTAATAAATTTCTTAACTTCTTTCAGTCCTTTTGCCTCTTCGCCTCTTATGAATTTTGGAAATTTATTTATATTTAAATAATTAAAATCACCGGTTCCTTCTATTTTATTGATAATATTAAGGATTTTTTTTGTACATTTTACACGTATTCTATTTAAATTAATGGTATGAGAATTACAAAAAGAGCATTCATTTTTAAAAGTGTAGGCAAAATATTTTTTTGATTTAGTATTCATTTGGCATTTCTGATTTTTACATATTCTAAGACTATCAAAATCTTGATTATGATATGTTGTTATTTTTTTATCTGGAAAATTAAATACTTCCAAATCCATATTATTATGTTCTTTATTATTATAAATAAAAACTTGAACTTCATTTGTAGCTTTTTTAAATAAATTAGGACCAATATCATATATTTTTAAGATATTTGCTTTTGAAAATAATGTATTTCTAAAATCTATATAGTTTTGTCTGAGAAGAAAGCTTTTTGGGACCAAAAATCCAATAATTCCATTTGACCAATTTAAAGCTTTTAAGATATAGGCACAATAAATATCATTTGAAAAAATTATATCGTTTTTCAATTTTTTTTTTTCCTTATCACTTAAAATATTACCATAGGGAGGATTTCCTATTATTAGATTAAATTTCTTTTTTTTATAAATTGATTCTGACCAATCTGAATTGATTAAACTATTAGCGACTTGTAAATTACGATTTATTTTAAAAAAAGGATCTTGATTATTACAAAAATTATTATTTAAAATCCATTTATACAATTTTAATTTACATAAATCTATAGAAAGAGAATTTATATCTAAACCGTAAATATTATTTATTATTTTTGTTTTTAATTCTATTTCACTCATATTTGGAAAGATATTTTTTAATAATTCAAGAATAATAATTACAGAATTGTACAAAAATACTCCAGAACCACATGTTGGATCACAGAGGGAGGTCTCTAATAAGATATCTCCTATTTTTTTTTGAATTGTTGGTTCAAAACTAAAAATATGATCAAATGATTCTATCTCTAAGTTTATTTTATGATTTAGGAAAGTAATTAGAGAAATATTAATAATAAATTGTGAAATATTATCACTTGTGAAATAAACACCTTCTTTTTTACGCTCATTATATGTATTTAAAAAATAATTTTCAATATCTTCTAATTCAGATAATAAAGTTTGAGCTTTTTTAAATTCAAAATTGTTTATATAATTATTAACTTCTGTATAAAAATGATGAATTTTGAAATAATTATCCTTCATTAATTCATAAATTATTATTTATAAATTAAAATCATCCATTCTTATATTATAATATCTATGATTTAGTCTTTTAATAAATGATATAGAATTTGTTATTACACCACATACTTTAAGTTTTTATAGTTTTAATCATTAAATATTATATAAGTATGACACAGAATGATAAGGAATCTAAGGAAGATTATCATGGAATTGCTCCAATCTCAAATGTAGTAAAAAAAATTAAAAAACAATATGATAAAGATCCAAAAAATTGGAGAATCATTAGTTCAAAAGATAAAGATTGTAACACAGATACTTTCATTACTAAACCACCTAACACTTTCTGGTTAAAATCAAAGCAATTAAGTCCTTATTCTGCATTATCTATGGGAACCGTTTTAAAGAAAATTGATAATGAGATTGATATTAATAGTCAAAAAATGTCTAAAGAAGATATGTTAAATTTTTTTGGAATGATTGTACCAATTAAAAAAGACCAAAATATAATTGCCTCAGGAATAGAAAAGTTTTCTCAAATAAAAGGTGATTATTTAAGAAAGATAATTAAAGAAAATGACTCCAATATTGGATATCAAATGGCTAGAAAAATTGATGATACTTTTACTAAAAATTTTCCACAGAGAAAAAATCTATATATATAAAAAAACAGAAAACCTAAACTTTTTCCTTTAATATATTAGTATCTTCTTTCTTTTTTATAATGGGTAAATTCTTAGAATATTTTTCAGTATTAATAATGAGTTCTGAAATCAAAGCTTTTATTTTTTCAGGGCCAGGTTTTGATTCAATTGTACTTGCAAACTGCTTCAAATTAAGAACATTGAAATCTTCAATATAAAAAGGTACTCCCTTTTCAAGTTCTTCAAATAAAAATTGATATGATAAATCAGCACCTCTCTCTTTTTTGAGAAGAGGATCATCTGAATCAAAATCAAAAGTTACTTCAATCCAACGATCACCACTTTCATCACCTGGTATCATTCCATAAATATAATCATTGGTATATATCCAGATTGGACTAATTGCTTTTTCATATGATTGGTCTATTAAATTTTTAAATTCATCACTCATAGTATATCCTTCTTTTTAATTATTCTAATAATAAATAATCAAATTTACTTAAAAAAGTTTCAAAAATAATATATTATAATATTATAATCTAATATTTATAATTAAATCATTTGAAAAGATTATATGAGAAATTTAAATTTTAAAGATATAAATGGTAAAATTCAGAAATGGATTAGAGAATATATTAAAACTGCAAATGCTGATGGCATTATTTTAGGACTTAGTGGAGGTATTGATAGTACTGTTAATGCATTTTTATGCTCAAAAGCAATAGGCCACAATAATGTAATTGGATTAAGCTTACCATGCAAGTCTAATTTAGATGATTATAAGGATGCAAAATTAATTGCCGATTTAATTGGAATTAAATTTTATAAAGTAGATCTAAGTTCAATTTATAAGTTATTTTTAAAGAAAACAAAATCATTTTTAAAAACAAATCAAAATGCTTCTGCCAATGTTAAATCACGATTAAGAATGGTAATACTCTATTTTTTCGGTCAGTCCATGGGGAATTATTTAATTGCTGGAACAAGCAACAGAACAGAGTTAGCTATAGGTTATTTTACAAAGTATGGAGATGGCGGAGTAGATTTTGAACCAATAGGAGGATTATATAAGGCAGAAGTAAGAAATTTAGCGGAAATCCTTGGAGTGCCCAGGAAGATTATAGAGAAAGCACCGACTGCAGGTTTATGGTCCGGTCAGACAGATGAAAAAGAAATTGGAATTTCTTATGATGAATTAGATGAAATAATATATCGAATTGATCATTACTTGGATATTTCTGATTTAAATCCAAAAAATATAAAAAAAACAATAAAAATGATGAAATCCGCAGAACAAAAAAATAAAATGCCACCAATATTTAAGATTAAATAAAAAAAAACAATTGAGGCATAAGAGAGAATATGAAAACAAGATTTAAACCATTAAAAGAAGTTTATCAAAAACAAGGTAAAATAACATTATATGATATAAAAAAAAAGAGAAGTCCTAATTGAACTACCATTCCCTGAACAGTACTTCGTAAAAAATAAAGGTATACCCAAATTTTTAATTTAGTTGAAATT
>CAZGJX010000071.1:0-22948 GCA_964525635.1 uncultured archaeon | reverse complement strand
TTTCTTGATAATTTTAAATAAGATTAGCTACGTTTTACTAGTTTTGATAACATAAGATTTAACTAAATAATATTCATTAATAATTTAAAATTCAGTTTTTTCAAATTAAAATAGATTTATTATGCATTTATTGGACGAGTATCAATTATTACATTATCGATCTCAAAATGACGAGTTACTAATCTTTTAACTTTTCTTATCATTGAACCATCTTTTCCAATAGCTTTTCCTCTATCCTGTGGACGAACAGAAATTATCACCGTTTTTTTACTATTTTTCCCTTCTTTTATTTCAATTCCATTTACTTTTATAGAATTTTTAGTTGTGTTTAAGATATATTTGATAAATATATCAAGTTCTTTTGAAAAAGGGATTACATCTATTTTTTTTTGAAGTTTTAAGGTTAAATCTTTTACATGTTCCCCGTCTTTACCAATTGCTTTTCCTACATCATCTTTTTTAACAAGGAAAATAATTATTTCGTTGGTATCTTCAGATGTATCATAAATAATACAATCTTTAATAATTGCACCTGATATATTATTAAATAGACTAATCAATTCCATGCTGTCTTTATCGATTTTAATGTTCTTCTTAATCATCTTTCAACAGTATATTAAAATTTCTTTTTATTTAATTCCTTTATTCATAAATTTTTGAAGATCACTATCTCCAAAATTATAAACTCCGATTACACTTATCATATAGGGTTTTGCACAAGTAAGACCTAAATCCCAACTCGAGCCTTTATATTTATAGATATAAATTTTATTTTTTGAGAGTTTATTATAATGATTTAATTCATCCATTAATTCTTGAGAACAATTGTTTGCAACAATTAACATTTTATATGGATTTTCTCTTAATTGCTTTAAAACTTGATTTTTTCCATATACAACTTTTCCTGTTTTTAACGCGACTTTAATATTTAAGTCTATGTCTAAACCTTTTTCCTTTTTGCGCGATAGATCAATTTCCATTGAAGTGTTACTTTTCTTTGCCATCAAACATCAAATTTTAGGTATTTAATAATATTTAATAAGTAAATAAAAAAAATGTTTTGTTCTTTTAATTTTTTTGGATATTCCTTCCTTTTAAGATTTCTAGATTTTTATCTAAATCGAATTGTATGGATACGCGACCAGTTCCTATTGGGCAGACCTGTCCTACTATAACATTCTCCGGAATACCTAGTAAACGCTCCTCTTCACCGTATAAACCAGCATCTAGTAATTGATTAACAGTAACCTCAAAAGCAGCTCTTGCAAACACACTTGATTTTGCTCCAGAAATACCATGCCTTCCAATAGATTGAATTGCGCCCGTTCCACACATTAAATCAGAAAGGATTAATAAATGCCTTAAATCGACATCTAAACCTTGTTGTTCAAGTACCTTTTTAGCCTCTTCAATAATAAGAGCTCTTGCGGCCTCAATTCCAAACAATTTTTCAACTTCATGAATATGATTTGAGGTAGTTCTTGTAACATCAACACCTTCTATTTGAACAACACCCACCATATTTGTCCCTTCTGTTTTAATGACCCATTCATTACCATCATCAGAAGGTGTTAATAAACCTCTTTTAACTCCTCTTATACCTTTAACAACTTTTTTAAGTATTTTTTCACGCAGTTTTTGAAGTTGTTGTAAGTCTTCAATTCCAGGATCGATAATTATTTTATTTCCCTCTCTTTTTATCGAACCTTTCTTTTTATATCGTTTTAAGATCTCAGGAATCTTTTCGATATCAATTCCCTTTTTATCACAGATTTTAGGTATTAAATTAATAACAATATTCCAATTAACAAAATCCAGATCCACTTCTGAACTAATTTGTTCAATTCTAATTTGTTCAATCCTATTGTGAACTTTAATTGCTTCATTCTCATCCTTACAGTGATCTTTATCCAAAAAGATTGTCATGTTTGGAGTAGAAGGAAATCGACGTGCATCCACTATCTCAATCAGACGAGGTAAACCCTGAGTTACTGAGAATTCTTCCACTCCTGCGTAGTGAAAGGTTCTTAGTGTCATTTCCACTTATATTGCCAATTGCAATAAAATTTGTGTTCCAGGTTCACCAATCGATTGTGCAGCTACAGTTCCTACAGGTTCAGAAGCTTCAACAATTGCATTATTGAAATTGATAAATACTTTATTGAGAAGGTATTCAAGTTGTTCTTCTTCCAAATCTTCATCTTTTATTTTATTCCGGATCTTGTCAACTAAATCCTTTGGAATTCCATCATCTTCTAATTCTTTTAAAGATCTATTCAACATTTGAGTTGTAACTTTTGTCATTTAATTAAACCTCAATTAAATTAATTAACATAATTTATATGATTATGAATTTCTGTAAATTTTAAAAAAAATGAGTAACTAGACATATGCTTACTAGTTGATATGAATTATAAAATTAATATTTTTCGATTGATATAATTTGGAAATAGAATTTGATTTTATTTTTAATATTTATTGAATGTTTTATTTAAATTTATAAGAAAAAAAAAAGAAATAATGTTTTTTAATTAAAATATTTAGTCTCTATCAATATGTCTGACAACTATCTATTCTTTTATTCCTTAATTCCATAGTTTTGCTCTTTCCACTCAATATATTGCTGAGTTATTTTACCACGCCAAACCGCATTTTTTCCAGTTTCCTCTTTAAATTTTTCTTGTAATGAATCTTCATCAGGAGCTTTAGTTGATTTCTTTGTTGATGGTTTAGGTGTAGGTTTCTTTGTTGTTGATTTAGGTGTAGTTGCCGTTGTTGAAGGCTTAAGTTTGGCTTCTTTTTCTGGTGTAGGTTTTTTGGATTTGGTGTCTACAGGTTTCTTACCTTTATGTTTAATTTCTTCTAAATCAAGTGTTTTTGCTTTAAGTAATAGGACATCTAGGTTAACGGCAGCACCATGATCTGTGTGTTGAGGATTTACTGAATCATCTCCAAATCTGAATTGAATAATGTTTTTATCTGAATTGCGGACAGTTCCATCATTTTCTATAACCATATCTTGTAAAGCGTTAACTAAGCGCCTTTGCATATAACCGCTCGTTGATGTCCTTACCGCAGTGTCCACTAAGCCCTCTCTACCGCCCATAGCATGGAAGAAGAAGCCCGCAGGTTCAAGTCCATTTCTATAGGATTGTTCTACAAATCCTCTAGCTTTTGGTGTTAAATCATCTACTTTAAAATGTGGAAGAGTTCTTGAAGAATAACCTCTATTTATCCTTTCACCTCTGATAGCTTGTTGTCCAACAACTGCTGACATTTGTCCTAAATTTAATATATTTCCTCTTGCTCCAGATTTAGTCATAATAACTGAGTGAGCATCATCTCCAATATAATGTGAAGCTAATTCTTCTGCTTTTTTACGCGCTTCAGCAAGAACTTGTCTAATTCGTAATTCTAAAGTTTCTTTTAATGACCGTCCAGGTGCTCTTTTTAAGATTTTATTATCATTTTCTCTAAATGCTTTTATAAGACGTTTTGATTCATCAGTTGCGTCATGTAATACTTTTTGAATATGTTCAAATGCTTCACCTTTGACAAATACTTCATCGAGTCCCATTGTTATACCATTTTGTCTAATAACATAAAGAAGCATTCTAGTAGCGTTATCTAAAAATTCTCTACCCGTTGCGTTTCCATGGTCCTTAATTATTCTTTGAAGAATACTATTTGATTGCATTGCACCAAATGAATTCTCATCAATGGTACCTGTAAGTAGTTCACCATTTTTAATTGTTACATATGCATCATATTCACACTTTTCTTCTTTACATTTTTCTCCATTTTTAATAAAGCATTTTTTACAGAATTTTGATCTCAATCTTAAATTTAAATCGTTAGGTAAAAGTGTGCTAAAAATTTGTTTACCAGAGTACATTGGTTCAGGTTCAGTTTTGATTGGTTTGATATTTTTTAAATCAAAATCGGGATGTAAATCGAAGATTCCTCCCATAAAGAGTAATTTTAAAGTGTCTTTAACATCATATAAAGAATCCAACCCCGTAAATTGAAATATACTTGATATAAAATCTTGAATTCCCCCCAAAATTGGACCACCAAAACGAGGAGATAATATATGTTCTTGAACTTTTAGTAATAATTCTGCTTCTGTTCTTGCTTCTTCACTTTGAGGGACATGAAGGTTCATTTCATCACCATCGAAGTCTGCATTATAAGGAGGGCATACGGTAAGATTTAAACGAAATGTTTTACCATCCATAATTTTTACTTCATGAGCCATAATCGACATTCTGTGTAGCGATGGTTGTCGATTAAATAATACTAAATCTCCAGTGTTTAAATGTCTTTCAACAGTAAATCCTGGTGCTAGCATGTCTGCGATTATTTTTCTATTTTTAACATAACGAAGATCTATTCTTCGTCTATCATTCCTAATAATATAATTCGCTCCAGGGTGTTTATTGGGTCCATTTAACACTAGTTGTTTCATCTGTTCAATATTCCAATCATTTACATTAGTTGGAATAGTTAATATTTTAGCTATTTTTTGTGGAACACCAACATCATTAATACTTATATGTGGATTCGGAGAAATAACACTCCTAGCTGAAAAATCTACACGCTTTCCACTGAGATTGCTCCTGAAACGCCCTTCTTTTCCTTTTAATCTCTGTGTTAGTGTCCTTAATGCTCTACCAGAGCGATGTCTAGCAGGAGGGATTCCAGATACTTGATTATCAAAGTATGTTGTGATATGATATTGTAATAGTTCCCATAAGTCCTCAACTATCAAGTGTGGTGCTCCAGCATCTATATTTTCTCTTAATCTTTGATTAATTCGAATTACATCTACAAGTTTATGTGTTAAATCATCTTCAGAGCGTATACCACTATCTAGTGTAATTGAAGGTCGAGCACATACAGGAGGAATTGGTAAAACAGTGAAAACAACCCATTCCATTCTTGCATTTTGTGGTGATATTCCTAAAACTCGAAGATCTACATCCATCATTTTTTTCATTCGTTCTCTAATTTCTATGGGTGTTAATCGTCGAGAGCCTTTAGCTTCTTCTTCTTCATAGAAAGTAGTTGGTTTTTCCAAAATTATCTTTTTTTTCTTAGCACCACAATAAGGACATATTTTATTTTTTCTCGCTCTTTTAAAGACAATTTTAGTAATATCATCATCCCCTTCATAGGAGAGTTTATGATGTAATTGTTGTTCTTTTTGAAGGTTTACTTTAGCTTCTTCAGAAAGCATTAATCTTGAACATTCTGGACATATCGATCTCAATATTTTTAATACTTTTTTAGAATAGCCTACGTGGATAACTGGACGGGCCAACTCGATTTAGACAAATAAAGCGAAATGCTTTCATAAAAGAAATTTAATGTCCGAAGTGCCCCATACAATTTGATACAAGATTTCCACAGGTTTGGCATCTCTGACCCGGCTCAATCGTTCCCAACCGTTGATCCATCAAACCGGAAGGGATCGGCAGTCCATCTTCATCATATGTATCTGCCGTGATGATCCTTGCAGATGACATTTTTCTGATTTCGTCGGGACTCAGAAGCCCAAACTTAATTTTCTCTATTAATTTAGTTCTTGAGAATGTATAGCTCATAAGAAATAGGCATCCTTTTTTAATTTTAATTGAATTAATTTATACTTATTTATAATCATGGTTGATTTTCTTTTTTTTTTTTAAAATAAAATTGAAATACATTAGAGAATTAGTTAATGAGTACTCCACTATATTATCTTAAATCAGGCAAAAAATAAAAATTTTTTGGTAGGATATAGATGAAATTATGTTATAACTTTTGGTAATAGGTATTGGTATTGGTATTTTAGATTATGGTTTTTCATTTTTTATCTAAAAAAGTGAAATAGTTATGCATATCAACTATTTTTTTTAAAATAAATTCAAAATTCTTAAATTGTGATATATTATGAGGATCAAAAGATTTATGATATTTCTTAATAAATTCTTGTGCAATTTTATTGCCAGTTTCTCTCCAAAATTTAATTGAATCCTCTTGATCAACAAGCAATACAATATTGATTGGATCTCTTGGAACTATAATACAATTATGACCTTTTTTACCTCCTGTTGAAATTAAATTAACTTTTCCAATATCCAATTCATGTGTAATATTTTGTATAGCAGAAAGAAATCCACTAAAAATATCCGAATGTTCTAAACTTATTTTAGTATGTTCTTGACGATATTCAAACAGACTTAAACCTGTCTTATTATGTTGAATTAATACAATATCTAGCATTATATTCTATTGAAAAAATATTATACTTAGTTTAGATTTATTGTTAATTAATAGAATTAACTTCAGATATTTATAAATTGAGATTTTTAAATTTTTTTTATTGAAATTATTTTGATAAATAAGATATCTAAAATTCATATAATTCTCATAGGTAATCTTAACCTTATTCAAATCGAAAAAGATTTAATATTATATATTAGAGAAAAATATATATGTTAGAATCAAAAAACATTAAATAAAATAAAAAATAAAAAAAAAAATAAAAAATAGAAGAGCAGAAGTCTTAAATGACTAGATCGATAGCTATCTTCATATCGTCTGAAGTGACTTTCTTTCTTCCGCTGTGCTTAGCAATGTCTAAAGCACATCCAGTTAATTCTTTTGCATATTCTTCTAAGTAGTCCATTAATTTATCAACAGCGGCTCTACTTACAATTTCTGCTCCAGCTTTTTTCATTAATGCCCTTAGAGGGCTCCAAGCAAATGCTCCCATTTTAATTCATTCCTCCACTTGTTAAATATTTTTTTTTTTGTTTATTGTTTTTAGATAATTTTTATTATCTTATAATTAAATTAGTAATTGTTCTATATAAATGTGTTGGTTGATCCGAGCAATAAAATTCATACAATTAATACGACAAAAAACTTACTCATTGATAGAAAAAAAATTTTTTACTAGTGAAATTCACTATATGATTTGATGAAAATTTACTCTGCAGTAATGATGTTTATAATCTAGTGATAGTAACTATCTAGTACTTCCGTTTAAACCCTTATTTGAAGTATTGGTTTTGGAATAGTAAATAAAAGGATCATATATTTAAAGGAGGATATTAAGTTATGTCGCTTCAATTCTTGTTTCATTTTATAGATTGTTACAAAATTAATGAATAATAATAAATAAAATGAGAAATATTTATTATATATAAATTAATAAATTTGAATTCAATAATTAATAAAAATTTATTAATAAAAGTGTAATAATTATTCTTCAACTACTAATTTAAAAATAATATTCTAAAACTGGGTGATTTATTATTACTATTAATTGGGAAAAGGCCTTTTCAAGACCTAATTCGATACAAAAGATAAAAGGGAAAGAATTATTAAAGTTAAAAGAACAAATCTCGGATTTGGAAGAAGATCTAGCGCGCTTCATGGAGAGATTGAATAAATCGAAAGAAAAATATTTAATGACTGAAAATAATTTTACTGAAATAATAGAAAGAATTTCAACAAATGAAAAGGCGCTAAAATCAAAATTATCTGAAGTAAGAGAGAAACTAGAAACTGCAGAAAAGCAAATTGAAAAAATGGATAAAAAAATAAAATATTATGAAGGACCACTACCAAAGATTCAAGAAAAAACTAAAATTCCTAGAAAAGAAAGCTTTTCCCAGATGATGACAATAACTAAAATTTCTCAAGAAATTGAACTTATAAGATACGAGCTACAAAAATTTAAAACGGAACATCTCAATGAATTTACAATCAATAAATCGGAAATTAATCAAATAAATGTAAGATTAGACAATTTAGTCGAAAATTTTGAAAAAGCCGTTCCAGAAACAAGCAAAGAAATGAGGAGAATAAAAGAGGAATTAATAGTCAAAGACGAACAAATAAGAATAACAAAACAAGATTTAAATCGTGCTATTATTAGTAAAGACCACATAATAGAAAAGTTGGAAAGTGATTTAGAAGCAAAAATTGAAAAAATAAATGATTTGACTAACACTATAGATGCTCTTTATACACAAATATCTGAAGTACAATGTGCCCCAAATGTTATTAAACAGATTATAGATATTATGCAAAGTAAGGGTTTTATTTCTGATAAGGAATTTGAAAAAATTCTTGAAAGGGAATTAATTGATTAACCTTAATTTTATTTTTTTCCTTTTTTTTTTAGTAGCTAAATTTTATCCAATTTTAAGTTAATTTGATATTAATATTGATTAGAATTCTCCTCTATCAACATATACATATTTTTTGAATAATATTTTCGTCATTATTCTAAATGCTTTCTCAACATTTTTACCCGTCTTTGAAGATAGCTCAAGAAATGATGCTAAATTATATTTTTCTTTCGCTCGTAACCCTTCTTCTCTTGGTATACCTCTATATTTTTCTAAATCAACTTTAGATCCAATTAATATAATTGGTATATCTCCAGCATGTTCACGTATAATATTTGTCCAATCTGGTAAATGGTTTAGAGTAACAGGTTTAGTTATATCGTATAGGTAAAATGCAGCATTTGCACCTCTGCAATATTGGGGTAATAAGAACCTGAATCTCTGCTCGCCTCCAAAATCCCATATTTGATATTTAACTCGCTTCTCCTTAAAAAGTGTTATTTTACTATAGAAATCTACGCCGATCGTTAGTTTTAGATCTTCTAAAAATGAGCCAGATATAAATCTAATTGTAAGAGAGGTTTTTCCAACTGAAGCATCACCAACCATCATTACCTTAAAAGTATAATCAAAATCTGTCAATAAGCTTACCAGAAATTTAATTAATAATTCTACAATTAGTAATATTTAGAAATTTTTCTTTATATATTAAATATGACTTATGTCTTGGTTATTAATAATATATTCATGATTATTTATTTATTATTAGAAATTAATTTACTAATATTTCTAAAAATAAATAAAAATTATTATTATCATAAATGAATTTTGATATTAATAATCTTAAGTAATCCTATTTTTAAAATGAATAAATTTACAATCCTCTTTAATAAACACTCAATTTATTCAACATAAATAAGGAAAAAACAAAATATTATAAAATAATTATTAAAATATTAAAAAATCCATGAGCAATTATCCCAGGCAATAATGATTCTTTATATAAAACAAAAATACATGATAACATCACTCCAAATGTAAAATAATAGCCAAAATATGTAACAGTTGTTTCAAGTGGAACTAAAAAGGGAGGAACATGATAAATTGCGAAACATAGAGAGGAAATTAAGATACATGCATAAATTTTAAATTTATTCTTTAGTTTTTTAATAAGAAAACTTCTAAAAAACGCTTCTTCACATATACTAATAATAATTACATGTTGAATAATAATAATTGTTAATTGAAGATAGTTTGGTTCAATTGGAGATGTCGATATGGCCCCTCCTTGACCTGTTTCAACAAATTCTTGTCCAAATAATGTAGTTGAAAGATTGAAGAAGAAGAATAAAATGTAAGCCCCTATAGCATAGAATAAAATGCTAAATATTACTCCAGAGTAGATTTCATAAAATTTAATTGATAGTGGCTTTCTAAGTCTATGGAATCCTATATCAATAAGTTGGTCTTTAATTTTATTTTTTTCAATTTTGGAAGCGATGAATGGAGGGATAATGATAAAAAGAATTTCCAAAAATGAAAGTGATATTAGAATCCAATTATTTTGTCCAAGTTGAATAACCATTTTTATTTGAGTTATACGTTTATTAAATCAAAAAATTTAATCACTCTTAGTTATTAAAACTGATATGTTTATTAATAATTATTGATGATAAAAGGAAGAGATTTTTTAATTAAGCAAAATAGAAATTTTGAACAAAATTATGCTAACAAAGATTCAAGAATATCTGGTGTAACTAAAGAACGATTATTGTTGGAAGATCTAGAGAATATTGCTTTAGAATGTAATGAAATTGATAAATTAAAAAGAAAATTTGCCAATCTTATAATTAAAAATATGGAGAAATTAAATTTTAAGGATTTTATAGAGCATCCGAAATTTTCTATTAAAGAAAAGTATTTAAAAAAAAAAATCCAACCATCAAACATCAGAGGACTTAACGTAGTTAGTGTTGATGGTAGTTCTGTTATAAAAAAGTTTATGGATATAGATTTTTCTTTTTTAAAAGCAATAATTGTAAAATATCACTTCCATGATAATAAAGATGCAAAAATCGAATATTTTCCTGATTTAAATGGTTTTAACAATTATATGATCAAGGGGAATTTATTGATCAATAATGAGCAATATACTGATATAAGTACCTCCCTAGACATGAATTTTATGGAAATACAATTAATTAATAAATTGATAAATAACTCAACCGACATAGATTTCATAATAATTGATGGTTCAGTTGTGATTATGCCAATAAACTTATTATTTTCAAAAGATCCTTTAATTTCTAATAAATATGATATATTACTGAAAGAATATCAAAAACTTTATCAAAATTGTAGAGAAAAAGGTATTATTATAATTGGGTCTATAAAAGATACAAGAACTTCTGCTTTATGCAACCTTCTTCGAGATGCCATTCAACTTCTTAAACCAAATTATTCTTATTTGAGTGAACTTCTCGATATTAATTACAGAGAAGTAATAAAATACTTTTCTGATCTAGATTTATTCAATCGATTACTAAATAAAAATGAGAGAAGTTGCATATTTAATTGCAAAAGAGAAATTGAAAAAATTAGAGATACAGGATTAAAAAAAGAAATCTCGTATTATTTTCCTTATACTTTTTATGCATTCTATATAAAAACAACTAAATATGATGTTCCATGTAGAATTGAATTTTTTATGGAGGAAAATCATAAATTAGAAGAAGCAACTAGAAAGGTAGATTTAATTTCTTCAATAATTCTACCAATTTCTAGTTTGAATGAACATTATGGACTTCCAATACCTCAAATTGAAGCCCATAAACGAGCAGTATTTAATCCTCAGGAAATTAATCTCCTATTTAACAATCTCAAACGCAAATTAAATGCTTATGGCGTTAATTTGATAGAAAAAAGGAGAAATAGAAGACCTTTTTAGGAGCTAGAAATTTTAATTCGATTTAACAAAATATGTTCAAAAAAAAAATGCTTTTTCTTTAAAATCTCATTTTTATATCCTAAATCTTTTATTTTATTATTTAGATTTTTGTAATCCATTCTTGATGATGATATATAATAAATATAACTATTATGTTTTAAGTTTAAAAATTCTTTAACATTATCCAGAAATTCTATAAAGAGTTCACTGCCATGTTTCCCACCATTCCAGCAGTAATCGTTTTTATCTTTTAGATTTTCAATTCCATTTACATTTTCATAAATTGATGGTAAATATGGGGGATTAAATATAATAATATCAAATAATTTTTTTAAATGACTAGGGAATGAATCAAAGAGGTTGGAATGAATAAAATTAATTTGATTATTAAAACCATTTAGTTTTTCATTATCTTTCGCACAATTTATTGCTTCTTCTAAAATATCAGAAGCAAATATTTTAGCTTTTAAGTTAGGATTTTTTTGCATCATAATTAAAAAAAAGATTGCAATTATACCTGTTCCCGTTCCCATATCTAAAATATTATTTATATTTTCTAATCTAACTTCATCAAAAAATTCTAAATCAAGATTATTTTTAATATGGTCAATAATTAGATATGTATCATCTGAAGGTAAATAGATCAGATTGTTATTATAATCTATAATTGGATCTTGATAATATGAGGTTTTTTTCATTTTCAGTTCCTAATTAATTAAATTATATACAATTTGAGATAAATCTGGAAATTGATTTATTTTAAACTTAGATACTTTATCATTTCGATAATTATGTTTTTCTAAATAACTTAAAATTTCATCTTTTTTTATATTGGTTTTATTTATTCCTTTCAAAAATAATTCAATAGCATTTACTATGTTTTTATTCTTATACGGCATTATACCAGCAATAAATTTGAGGAAAAACTTAATTGTATCTTCCTTTTTAAGAAAAGGATGCATTTTTTTTTTAGGTTTAAGTTTTACCAAAGATAATTTTATTTTTGGATGAGGATAAAAGGAATTTGGTGAAATATCAATCATGGTAATGGGATCTAAAAAAGAATTTACCGTTATTGTAATTCTGGAAAAATTCTTGTATTTATTATTATAAAATATACGATTTGCAATTGCTTTTTCTATTAATAATATTCCTTGAGGAGGATTAGGATTAAAAAAAATTTTCTGAAAAATTTGACCTGTTATTGTATATGGTATGTTTGAAATAACTTTATCACATAAAGGAGGATCGCTCTTTAATATATCTTTATTAAATAATTTTAAATTTTTATTGTTTGAAAATTTTTTTTTTAGATATTGAAATAAAGTTGTGTCAATTTCAAATGCATAGACTAATTTAGTTTTTTCAAAAAGCATTTCTGTTAAGACACCCAAACCAGCTCCAATTTCTAAAATTTTATCTTCTTTTGAGAGATTAGATAATTCAGTTATACGAGTTAATACAGAATCATTAATTAAGAAGTTCTGACCTAAATTCTTCTTAGGAGTAAATTCTAAATCCCTTAAAATAAGTTGTATTTGTTCTCTATTCATATCTCTTAGTTTTACTGAAAAGATAATATTTTATTCCTTCTCTTTGCAATTCTTTTATTATTCTTAATGTGATTTGCTTAGCTGGACTTGACATACTTGTTCTATCTGAAATATCTTTAAAAGTCACGAATTTTTGGCGATTTCTAGCCTCAATGATTTCCCACATATGTTTTGTGCCGATTCCAGGAATTAATTTTAGAGCATGTAATCGAGGTGTTATAGATTGCGCATTATTAATCCAATTTATAAATTCTTCTTCGTAATTCATTACTTCCTTTTCTAATAACGTCCCAATTAAAGCTTTTGATGTATTAGTTAGATCGTTAAAATCAATTTTTCTTAAAACTTCACTGAGTTTACGTGATTCTGTAAATTTTTCAAATTTATCTTTATCTTGAACTTTAATTTCTGAGTCTCTATTAAATTTCACTTCATAAAGAACAAAATCAGGAAAAGTAATAACCTGAGCGAGAGGCGAGCGCGCCCAACTAGGTTTCTCATCTTCAAGATGACCATGTGGTAAGAGATCTAGGACTATTACATCTCTTTCTCTTTTTATGAATTGTTTTTTCTTCCGAGATCCATCTTTTTGAAAAGATTTTCTGGGAGGTCTTCTGTATCGATCTCTTGCTCTTCCATTCATAATTACTAAATTTCCTGTTTTTTATTATTTTGGTATCCATATTTTTTTTTTTAATAATAAGATTGAACAAGGATGTTCATTTAAAGTTAAAACGTTCTATATTTATAAATTCTTCGTTCTAAAATAATTATAATTAAGAATTATATTTTAAAAAATAATAACTAAGATGTTTTTAATTCTTCAATTTGATACAAAATCTTTTGAAGCTGAACATCATCAAATGATTTGGCAACATAACTCTTTTCTAATATCATCCTTAATTCAGGTATAGTTTTAGGATCGATATTCACTATATTAATTGCATAAACTTCTTCAATCTCATAAGTCTCTATGAGAAAATTTTTTATTTTGATTGCATCTTTATGAGACATTTTAGTAAATTTATCAACATAATTATGAGTGATATCTTGAAAATGCGTCATACCTTCTTCAGGATCGATTTTTGTCATCTGTTCCTTTATATTTTCCATAATTTTTTTGACTTCTGGTATAGAAACAGATTTTTCTTCAATTTTTCGACCAAACATAAATACCCCTTTTTTAATTAAATAAAAAAACTCTAATCTTTTTTGGAAATATAATTAAGTCTTATATGTTCTTTTCCTAAAATTAATGTCTTTTTGGAATTACCAAGCTTCACCTCTACTTCCAAACATCTTCCTTTCGAACCAATAATAGTTCCTGTCCTGCCATAAAATCGTCGATGAGGCAAACCCCGCTTGTGTTGTGATGGATCTGTGATAATATCTACTTTATCACCCGTTTTATAATCCAACAAATATTTATCTACAGGACCAAGGCCCTTTTCTCGAGGGTGTTTTCTATATCTCTTTCTTGTCTTATTTCTGTAACCCTTGTGGAGTGTAATTTTAATCACCAAATTATATAGTATTCTTATTAATGTTCATGAATGATAATTTATTTATTTTTTCATTTTAAGAGAATGAAAGGAAAAAAAAAATTAGATATTTTTAAATATTCCATATTTTTATATTATTAAATTCAGAAGTTCATTATTTTTTTTAAGTTGGATTGATCAAATATTCTATAATTGAAATATACAAATAATCCCATTTATGATGGAAAGGATATATAGCAAGATCAAAAAGCCAATGAATAATAAATCCAAAGAGTATAATACGAATTGTCCAAGCTAAATAGTACAGTATAGATTTAGAATAGTCTGAAGCTGATGGAAAAAGCCATCCTTTTATATTGCGTCCATTGAGAGGGTCAATGTAAAAATAATATAATAAAATAAAAACAATTCCTATAACAACAATTTCCACTGTATGAAATATATGTAATATTTTTTGACCTGGTGCAGGATCAGCAGCGAAACCTATTACATTTGTCAAAATAAAATGATCTAAATCCACCAGAAAAATTGCGGGTATTATTAAAAGCCATTTCTACCAATTTTTTATTCCCATTTGCCATAATAAAACTACTAAAATAGGTATAGTTTTAATGGTAGTTATAATAACACTTGAAATAATGTAATCCATTTTTCTGCCCTTTTTTTATTAATTATTATTATTATTACTCTGTTAGTATAATTACTATTTAATTTGTCCAAATTTTTCCATCCTCCATAAATAAAATTCTATCGGCTATATCTTCAATTCTATGGTCATGAGTCACCATAATCATAGCACATCCATGTTTTTTTACTAATTTTTTTGTCATTTCAATGACAATGTGACCTGATTTTGAATCTAAATTTGCTGTTGGCTCATCTGCCAAGATTATATCCGGTTTATTGATCAATGCACGAGCTATACTAACACGTTGTTTTTCCCCGCCACTGAGTTCCTTTGGTAAATGGCTAATTCGCTTTTCTAGCCCTAGTTCTCTTAACAATTCTTCAGCTTTCTTTTTTATATAATTCTTCTTATTTCTTGTTAATTGTAAAGGAATTTGGACATTTTCTCTGGCAGTTAATGATTGTAATAAATTAAATTGTTGGAATATAAATCCTATTCGATTTAATCTAATTTTCCATAGTTTTTTTTGAGGATATTTAGTTATATTTTCTTTATCAATAATGATATCCCCTGATGTTGGACTTAATAAACATCCAATCATGGAAAGTAATGTAGTTTTTCCTGATCCACTTGGCCCAGAAATTAAAATAATTTCTCCTTTTTTAAGATCAAGAGATATATCATCAACAGCCTTAATAGCAGTATGATCTGTTCCAAAAATCTTCACAAGATTCCTTAATTTTAAAATCGTCATATTTTCACCTCAATTTTCTATTCTTGAAATACTATTAATGGATCTATTTTTACTACACGTTTAATTGCAATCAAAGATGATAAAATTCCAATCATAAGAGTAATCATAAAAACAAAGAAATAAATTATAAGATTGAGTAAAATCTCCATTTTACTTACAAATATAGTAAAGATCAATGATAATAGTTGACTCACTAATATTGCTACAATAAATGCGCAGATCATAATTGTTAAAGATTGAAAAATAATCGATTTATATATATATCTATTTCTAGCTCCAATTGCTTTCAAAACACCATATTCTTTTCTCTTTTCGATCGTAGCTGTATATAAAGTAATCCCAGCGATTATAATCCCAATTATAATCGCTATAACGCACATAAAAATATTACCACTACCCATTACACCCAACCAAAAACTAGTAATTTCATCCACAATCATACCTGTAGTAAGTACATCAACTCCATTTATGATATTATATATGTCATCTCGAACTTGTTTAGGATTATTAGTTTGAATTAGTATAAAATTAGTGATATTTACTAAAGGACTGATAGATTGAGCAGCATCATAACTCATGAATCCATAATCACCCCTTAGACTACGGCTTTCACTTAATCCAACTATCCAAAAGTCAAAATCTACATCTGTTTTAGGATCTGTTATCGATATGTTATTGTTAATTTTCAGATTATTTTCTTGAGCAAATTTATGATCAATAATTATTTCAAAGTCATTAGAGATGTGCTTTCCTGAAATAAGAGTTGATGGCCCTCCAATATGATTTGATATATTGTATCCAATCATAGAGATTTTTTCACTCTTATATCCATTATGTTTTAGTCTATATTCCTGAATCATTAATCCACTCACTAAATCAACATCATCTATTGTATTGATACTATCTATCATTGATGTCGGGAGTTTAGAAAAACTATAAAAATCTTCATCTTCTTCAATAACCCATAAATCCGCATCAACGCTTTTAACATATCTTGTGTTTTGTGTGATTGTTCCAATTATCATTCCTATGTTAAATAGTATTAAGCTAACAATTAGACTAGTTCCTATAACTGTAATAATAAATCGTGTTTTATCATGTAGAATATTTTTTATCGAAATTGATACCATTTTTTTCTCAAATTTTTTATTGTTTGTTAAATTTATATGAAAAGTTAATATTGTTAACTTTACAATGTTAACATATTAAAAAAGAGATATTAAGTTTCTATAGACCAATTTTTAATAATAAGCAAAATTAACTATATTATGTTAACAATGTTAATATTTTTATAAAAACGTACAAACCTTATGTTTATATATTATGATTATGAAGAAAAAAGAAAAAGATACTTATCATCATGGTGATTTAAAAACAGAATTTGTTAAAACAGGATTGAAGATTCTTAGAGAACAGGGAATTGATGCTTTAAGCTTACGAGAAATCGCAAGAAGAGTGGGTGTTACTGCAACTGCAGCATATCGCCATTTTAATGATAAGAATCATATAATTAATGAATTAATTGTTGAAATATATAACTTATTAGCTGAGGTTTTAAAAAAGTCGATAAATGATATTTCAAATGATCCTTATGGTGGTTTTGGAAAATTATGTTGGTCATATATCAGTTTTGCATTAAAATATCCAAATTATATTAAAATTATTTTCAGAGAACAGCATGATAATAGTTCACATTCTATTTTAGAATCGTCTCAAGAAGTAGCAAAAATATGGTTAAGTTTAGTAATTAAAAACCAAAAAGAAGGTCGATTTCGTGAAGATGATCCAAGAAAAATTCACCTTGCGATTTGGTCAATTATTCAAGGAATAGTGATTTTATTTGTTAATAAACAACTTCCAGGAATTCAAGAAGATGAAGGAAAACTCAAAAATATAATAAATTTCTTATTAGATTTACTTTATAATGGTATAAAAAACCCTGATTAAAAAGAATGTATATTTCAATAATCAATATTTAAAACATCTAATTCTATACATTTCAATGGAACTTCAAGGATTTCACTGAATGATGGAGATGTTCTCCCTTCATCACCACTTATCAATTCCTTAATATAAGTACCTCCTTGAGTCTCAATCAAAAATTCAAATAAATTTGATTTTAAAAACTTTCCTTCAATATTATAGATTTTTTTATCTCTAATTTTATCTGCCCTTCGATGAGCTACTCTTTGTGGTGTTCTTTGGTCAATTGTTTTATTTTCAAAAATATTTTTTAATTGGTTTAATTTTTCTTGAAAAACAGTAATTCCAACTTCTTTTGAACTTTCTGCAATTGCTTTATAAGTTTTTTTTGTATTTTCTGCATTTTCCTTCATTTTAATAACATGATTTTTATCTGTATATTCAAGATTTATTATTTCAACTTTATCTTTATTAATTATATTAACTTTATCTAATAATTCAACCAGATCTAAACTTCTAAGTTTTGGATTCTTAAGTTCTAAAATAAAAGGTCTACCAGTTCCTAACATCCGCACATCAATATCCTCTCTTCCAGCACCATGGAATTTTGAACTCTCTGCCACAGATTTCTTAATGAATTCAGGACTTATTAATTCTTCAACACTTGTCTCATATTGTTTACCTGTGAAATTACAGAGTTTACACCCTTCATCCTTACAGTTATGACAAGGCCAACGTGTTTGAGGTATTCCACGTAAAAACTTTTTATATCTTCCATAAATAAATACTGATCTTAAAAGTAATTGTATTGAAAAAGAATTAAAACTTATTGAGTAAATTATTGTGAGATCGGGATAATTAAATTCAGAAGGCCTATTAATTTCTTCTGATAATCTTTTTCCTACTTCTCGATTAAGGTGAGATTTAAAAGATTCTGCTTCTATAATATTAAGTTTAGCTTTAAATTTATCTTCCCTATTGATAATTTTAGCGCTTGGACTAGTCCCTATTAAGAAATTCTTGAATTCTATTCCTTTAATATAATTTTTTGCATACTTTATATATTCTTCAAGGTTTAAAAAAATATTATTACATAAATAGCAATTTAGTTCATTATTCATAAGTTTATTTGAAACACCTTCTTTTTCTAAAACTTTTTGAGCAGGAAGATAATTTGCTTTTTCAGCTAAAATTTGTAAATTCTCAATTGCTATTTTTCTATTAGATTCATTTCCAGAAAGATATTGTTTATGGTTATCCATTGTCAATGATAATAATAGTGATTTACCTCTTTCTTCATTAGTGGTTTCTGTTGCTAGTAAAGAAAACATCCTGCCCAGACAATATTTGCAGATATAACTATCTCTATATATATCTAAAATTTTATCGAAAATACTCATTATTATTTATTTTAATTAGAGATTGTTTAATTTATTATTGTTTTATATTATATGAAATGATTTCATTAATTCTTTTAACTTTCATGAAAGCCCTTATTTTCAATAAAATTAGAGATAATTATAGTATATAAAACAGGAAAAATATAGAATTTTGAATAACTAATCTTGAAAAGTTAATGGTATAAAAACATGGAATAATTAAAAATATATTAAAATGAAATATAATTTTTTTATATATCTTAGAATAATAGATTCGAATAAAGAATTGTTATATGAAATATAATGACAGAAGAAAAGAATGAATTAGATAATAGCAATAGAAAAGTCGGATGGGTAAAAATTTATCTTAATTTCTAAGATAAATTATAATGGTTCGACTATAAAAAAGGATTTGGCTTCATCTCCATAAATGACCAAGAAGAAGACATATTTGTTCATTTTTCAAATGTTATAATGGATGGTTTTAAGAAACTCGATCAAGGAGATGAGGTTGAATTTGATGTAAAAATAGATAATAATAATGGAAAAGGACCAGAAGCTCTTAATGTAAACATAATTGGTAAGGATAGAAGATATTAATTCTATAAAAATCTGCAGCTATTTATAATGACATAGGTTTTTTCTCAAGTAATAAATTATTTAAAAATTCCAGAGGATCATTACAAAATTTGTTAGTAAATTTAAAAGAAAATCTATGGAAATTCAAGCATGTTATAGTTATGAGAAATTACTTATGGCAATATAAATATTTTTATTTTACTTATACTCTTTTTATTAATATTTTTTATTATTCAGATAATTTGCGATTTAAAGGGAAAAATTAAGAAATTGTTAATTTTATAAAACCAAAAAAGATTATTTATTTAAAAAGTTATTAAGAAAAGAAGTTATTAATTATTTTAATCTTTGCCAATATAACTATTATTCTTCGTCTATATCCCAACCTAAATCTTTTAATACTGCTTCTAAAGATTCAGATTCTTCTTCTAATATGAATTCAGTATCATATTCTGAAGCGGCTTCAGCTTCAAAATCAGGAGGTACTAAATCATCTAAAGTGGGTAATTTTCCTGAGGTAGTTTTTTCTTCTTGAGGGATTTCAAGAGAGGGAATAGGAACTGTTGGTTCAGCATATTCTTGAGCAAATTCTTCAGTTGGAGGCATAGGTTTCATTTCCTCTGGTTGTCCTTCTTCCACCTCCATAGGTGTATAATCTTCAAGTGGAACAGGGGGTACTTCATCATCATAAACCTGAAAATCTGATTTGGCTGTAGTCTGATCTATTGTTTGAGGTGAGGATTCAAATGTTTTAACATCAGCAATAATTGATTTTGGAATTGATACAATATTAGAACTACTTTCTTGTTCAAGATCTTCGATATCTGCTCCTTCTTTTTCCCAATCATCCAAGAATCCTAATAAATTATCTAAAGCAGCTTTATCCTCTTCAATAGAGGGTTTAATAATAGCTGGTTCCTCTTCAATTTCTTCTTCTTTCTTTTGTTTTCGTATTTTCTTTAGTTCTGAATCTTCTAAGGTTAAAACCATTTTAGTTACTTGATTACCCGAAATAATAATATTTATTTTTTTAGCTAATTCACGAACATATCCAAGATAATATCCAATACGATAAATGGCACTGAGTCCTCCAAAAACCATATATTCATCATTAATTGCCATTAAAATACAATATCCTGAGAGATTATGAAGAATAATTTCTTTTAAAGCACCATGATTTGTTGCTTCACTTAATCTAAGACCTAGATCAATTAAAGCAGTACTAGAGGCAGAGATTGCATCCGCATCAAGATTATATGAATTGGCACTAGACATTTTCATCCCAATTCGGGATAGTACAGCTAGATCCTCCAAATCTGTTTTTTCTTCTTCATCCTTTAAGAGATGCATTAATTTTTGTCTAATATCTTCTTCTAATGACGACATACTTTCAAGAAATTTATTTAAAATATATGATTTTTCCTTACTAAAATAACATAATACACTTTATTAATAAAATTTATTACTTTTCACTATAAAAATTTAATTATATTCATTTGTTTAGAGGGAGGTTCGATTTGTTTTTTAAATGAATAATCTAACACTTTAGAAATTATATTTTTTACTTTTTCTAAAACTTCTTGAGTATTTGATTTTTCAGTGTCTATAACTATTATTTCATTTTTATTTTTTTTTGAGAAGAGTAAATTTTGGTAGAACAATAGAATGTTAGATATATATTCCTTTTCAGTTTCATTCCATTCCTTTCTTATTTTCTCTAATGATCCTCTCTGAAAGATTCTCTTTAATATTGTTTCTGGCTCTGCAGTTAAATAGATAATATAATCCTCTTTCCATTTTACAGAATTATAGGTGTCTAATATAAGATTATAATCTTTTTCTTTTAGATAAAGACTTTTTGAATATATTAAAACACACATAGGTGTACGATCACATATTATAATACGCCCATTATATTTTTCGTCATAATTCCTGATATTTTTATTTCGTTTTATAAATTGTTGCAGAAAATGGATTTCTGAGCGAAAAGCAGTTTGTTTATTTTTTGATCCGAAAGGAAAGGGAGGTTTTTTAATATACCTCTCAGGAAAAAACCTAAATTTTGGATTTTCAATTACTTCTTTTTTAAGTAAATTGAAAATTGTTGTTTTTCCTACACCATGTGCACCAGCTATGGATATTACAACATTATCCTTACTTCCTTTATTTCGATAAATCTTCCTTACCAATCTTCTTATCTCCATTAAAAATAGCTTTATAAATAAAAATAAAATTCTTATGCTTTATTATGAATAGAGTAAATTAGTTTTTTATTATTAGGATTAATGTATTATTATATAATCTAAATCTAAAAAAAATTAATAAAAGAAGAGTACTAAACCTAATATATTAAGAGTAACACTAGCTATTATTGAACTAATAAGGTTTTTAGTTAATTCATATATAAGTCCAAGACATAAATTCAATATGAAATTAAAAAGTATATAGAATGGATTTAGAAAAGAAAATAAAGCAGTATATAATAAAGCAACAATAAGGACTACTTTAAATCTCTGAATTTTATCATTTCCAAATTTGACTTTTAGAGTATTATGTAAAGTACCTCTGAATGCGATCTCAATTGATATAGCTTCTAGTATAATGAATATTCCTAGTAAAAGAATCCAATATATTTCTGTGCTTAATACAATTTGATTAGTATTTTCTATATTTAAAATTATTTTTTCAACAAATATAGAAGCTCCAAGATCTGATAAAATTTTAAACAAATTATCTCTAAAAAATATATCATAAACTATATTAAGTAAATATAATCCTAATCCTACAAATAATCCAATAAATATAGCAAGAGTTATTTTTTTTTTATTTAAATTAAATCCTAATTTTTTAGGTAAGTGTTTATTAAATATAAAATACGCTAATGGGATGATCCCCATTAAACTCCTAGGAATGAAATCAATGTAAATAGTATAAATACTCAATTCAACTCCACCCTCTTGAAGCTCAAAATAATAATAAAGCATAATTATGCTAAGATATGTAATAACAAAAATTAAAATACTATTTTTAAATATTGAAATACCTTCCTTAAAATTCCACGAATCAGATTTTATAATTAAGTCCTTTTCCGCAATTAATTTTTTATCTGTAAAAATAAATCCTGATTTTTTTTTTAGTTTTTCAATTTGTTCTCGGGGGATTTCTTTTAATTTAGCGTTACATATAGGACATTGATTAAGTACAATCGATTTAATTAATGATCCACAATCAGGGCATTTTCTCTCTGGAATATCGAGTTTTTTTGTTGTATCTATTGAAGCTTTTTCTTTATCTATAGAATTTGAAGAATTTAATTTAACTGCTAATTTACCACATTTGGGACAATAAATGCGATCTCTTTCCATTGAATTACCACAATATTCACAAAACTTTAGTAAATCCTTATTTTCTTCTGACATTTCTTAATATTTGTAATAGTTTTTTTAATTCTCTTTTATAATTATTGTTAAATAAAAATTATATAATTTATGATTTTAATTTGAAAAGACTGTTAAGTTATTATTTTAACTAATTTTCTATCTATTTTAAATTCTATC
>CAZGJX010000070.1:0-22957 GCA_964525635.1 uncultured archaeon | reverse complement strand
AGAAAATATGAGAAAAAAAAGTTTAATTACTTCTAGTGTATCTTTATAATATTGATAAAGTTTAATTTTATTGATTAAATTTAACTAATCATAAATATATAGATATAATATCATTCAAAATTATTAAAAAAGTTATTTTCACTAAAAAAGGGAGAGTTTATGCAAAAATATAAATCTAAAAATAAACTAAAATCGTTTTTAGATAAACATTTTTATAGAATATTTAGTAATTCACATCTATTATTCACCTTAATTTTCTTTTTATCATCACTCTTAATTGGATTATTAAGTATATTTAGACTAGGTGATGGTGTATTATTTATCGCAACTTTAATTTCTCTTACTTTTCTTTTTTTAATGATAATTGGATTAATTCCTGGTCTGGACACATATCTTTTCTCTGAGGAGCGGGTATTTCAAAAGAATAAAATTATTGTGTTCATTTTTGTATTCTTTATTGGTTTTATAATTACATTAATCTATTTTTTAACGGGTTATAGTCAAGATTTACCTATAGAATTTATGGGCTGGAATTTAATGCTACCTGTATTATATATTGCCATATTTTTCGGTTGGAATTTAACACAAATTTTCTTTTTAAGATCTGGAATGGAGGATATATCCCAAAAAGTAGAGAATAAACTAATAAAACGGAATAGTCCATCTAAAAAACAAGAAAGTGTTTCTTTAATTTTCTTGATTATTGCAATAATTATACCTTTTCTATTATTTTTAGGAATTTATTTTGGTTTTTTACCACAATATACAGCAATATCTACAACTTCTTCTGATCCTTTTATATGGTTTGTATTTACAAATTTGGCTATATGTATTATCTTGATTATTACATCTTGTTGGCAAATTTCACTTTTTATTAAAAGTAAAAAATATGAAAAACCAAATGTATATTCTTCAGTTTTCTACATATTCATATGGTTATATCTTTTATATCGAACTTTTAGTTTTCTCAATGCCCTTCTAAATGTTTTTGAAAGTATTAATGAAGCAAGCAATTTTTTCACATCTTTAATAGATATTTTATTGATGCTTTTTACAGCAGTTTTAGTTCTTAGGAGTTTAGGTGGAAAAATATGGGGTATAAAATTATTTAATAAAAATAACACACCTTTCTTTCTATATGCATTTACTTTACTTTATATTGCAGGTCAAATAATTATGGTAATTGGAGCAGGAGACTTTAGCGGGACATTTTCAAATTTGGAACAAATAAAAATGGTAAATAATTTTATTATTATGATTATTACAATTTGTTTCTATATGTATTATTCATCATATTTACTCCAGAGAAAAGGATATATCATGAAAAGTTATTTTACTAATGATGAAGTAGTGAACATACTTAAAGAATATAGAATACACTTGGAGAATCGGGGGTATATTAATAATAATGAATTAGGTTGGAGCGAGTTTCAATTTTTTTTAGATAAACAGAAATTAAATCCCAAAGAAGATATAAAACAAACAGATCATAATAGGGAAAATAAGAAAGAAGAATCATATTCTGAAGAATAAATTTAAATAAAATCTGGAAAAATCCTTTTTCTACATCTTATATAAAAATTATAGTAATAACACCCAATATAATAGCATATATTGGAATAACACGTTTCCATAATTTATTTGGCATTACTCGTACTAAATAGGGTGAAATTAATGCTCCAAAAAAAGCTCCTGTAAATATTGATGGCAATAAAATTAGATCTATCTCTATTTTATTAAGACTAATAATAATAAAGGTTATGGTTCCTGTAATTGAAACCAAAGCTTCAGCAAGTGCTACAATTGCTCTTGCACTTTTCTCATACACTCCAGAAAATATCTGCCCAAGTGTGATAATTGGACCATATCCTCCTCCACTAATACCTTTATTAAATCCTGCCACAGCTGAAAAACCTAATAATAGTTTTGGTCTAAATATTCGTTCATTGGTCTGATCTGTCTTCATAAATAATTTTAGAATTCCAATAAAGCCCATAATTATAATTAAAAAGGCAACATAAACTTTAATAATGTTTTCAGGAATGTTAAAAGCAAAATAAGCAATAAAAATTGAGAAAAAAGTTGCGATACACCCTATTAAAGCAAATAATAAAGCATACCTCGTAGCATCATTTAGAGGTTTAAAAGAAAAGCTGATATTTTCAAATTCATGATCAAAATAAGCACTAATTAATCCTGATATTGTTTGAGAAATTAATAATGCAGGCACAATCTGAAGATGATTATAACCAAGTAAAAATAACAATGGTGCTAAACCAGTTCCAAATCCCATACCTGCTATAGAATCCATTGATGCGAGAAAAAATGCTAAAATAGCAACATACCATATTATTTCCATAACTGAATCACGTATTAAAGGAAGATGTTAAACATAATCATTATATTAATATAGATGATTATTGCCACAAATATTTTTATAACTGATTTTTTCTTAATCTTCATTCTTACCCTAATTTCTTTTTTATCCAATTTTTTTGCTCCTTCACCTATATTGCATTGATTTCTCATTTTTTTAACTCACAACTTTATATAATTAGACTTAACTATTGATCATTATATTTAATTATCTGTTATTAAATAAAATTAATGATGAATATATATATTTTTACTTTGTTTCCTTAAAAAAAAAATAAGTTAAAATCCCTGAAAAGAATTTCAATACTACAGAAAACTTATAAGAATGAATTAAATAGTTATTTAGAGAATAAAAATTACTTATTAAGACAATATTGCGAAAAATCAATTTCTATTTATTTTTCTTTATCAAGATTCTCTTTTTTTTGAAAAAAAGCTATTTTTAATTTATTAAATTCATCTGTTGTCAATAAATTAACACTTTTTAATTCAAGATTTTTTGTTTTTTCAAATACTTCATTAATTAAATGACATGGATATTTGAGACATTTTCCGCAATTTTCAATTCTATAGTTAATGCAGCATTTTCTAATATCTTCATAAGCACATTCTTTCTCAGGATTACATCCTTTACAAATTAAGTTATTTATATTGTTTGTTTCGTCTCGGAATCCAGCTTTTTTCCATAAAATAGCAACTTTCTTCAATTCATTTGAGTCGGTGCTTAGACTTGCGATATATCTTGGGCAAGTATCACATCTCTCCCCACAATAACCTAACTTAACCAAATTGATTTTACCATTAATTCTTCTCTTTTGTAAAAGAAAAATACTTTATTTTTATTTTTTTTTATTCTTTTCCTTAATATCTAATTTTATTAAATATACAGCAAATAAAGTATTATTTTGATCATTTTAATATTAAATCTAAAAATAACAATATAAATTTTCTATATCAAATCTCACAATTATATTAAAGAAAGTACAGTTTTAATCATCTATTATAATGTATTATTAATAGAAAATAATACTATGATTATCTTTGTTCGTGTTAATCGTAAAATAAGTTTTAAAATATCAGAATTTTTATTTTTTTCTTTTTATTATAAGAATGGCTTAAGATTATATTTTTAATTAAGGTTATAGTTTCAATAGATATGAAAAATGCATCTAATTTCAATAGATTTAATTCATCTTTTCCTTGGAATTATCAAGAAACCTCTATTTTAAATCGTATTGAACAAAACAAATTTTTTAAAAAAATTCGAGATTCTCTTATTGAGAAAAGAAAACTAAATAATAATATAAATTAAATCTTAGTATTATTTATATCTGAAAAAGAGAGTTATCATAATAAATAACATTCTACTAATTTTATTTCAAATAATAATACCAATAATATTTTATAAGATTATCATTAATTTTCTTAGTTTTAAATTTCATAAGAAGAATAGGTTTGAATTATAAGGCTTTTTAAATTGTATTTCAATTATTATAATTATGCTCAATAGAATTATATTTTAGAAATATGAAAATAAGAAAAGCTTCAAATACAGACATTCCTCAATTAATTCAACTAATAATTGACTATAAGACAAGCCAGAATCTAATATTTAACAATGATCAAATTGAAAAGATGAGGTCATCATTAAAAAATTCTGTAAATGGAAATATAAATATTCTTATAGTGAGTTTAAATTCAAAAGAAGATTCTATTAATGGATATTTAAATATGCATATGATTGATTTTCCTCTCATCCAAGGTAAAGAATTATATATTTCTGATTTAGTGATAAAGGAAGAAAAACGAGGAAAGGGACATGGAACAGAACTTTTAAATTATGCAAAAAATTTTGCTCAAGAACAGAATTGTGTTAGAATAATGCTTAATAATTTTAAGGAATCACAAGCATATATTCGAGGATTTTATAAAAAGAAAGGTTTTCTTGAAAGAGAGAATTTCGCTAATTTTGTTATGATTCTATAACAAATCTCACTTTATATTTTATTTTAAAAACAATTATAATTATTTACCAATTAAAATAAGATAAAAAAAAGAATTAAATTTATGATATTTTGATCTAAAAGAAGCTCATAAATGCAAACTCATCTGAATCTATTTCTTCATTTCCACAATGAGGACATACTTTTTTTCTCGGTTTAGCAACATTACATTTAGGACAGATTTCAGTATAAAATGAAGATGTTAGTATTTCTCCATGTACTCCGTCCATATTAATTGTTAAACTATCTATCTCTGTTTGTTTAAAGACATCCTTTCCCTCTTCTAGTCTGGAAAGTTTATTAAAAAGATCTTTTACTTTCTCTTCTGAATGTTTATATGCTTCTTTTCCTTTATTTTCCCAAGAAATATTAGATTCTATTGATTCAAGGATTCCAATTTTCCTAATGTTGAAATTATGAGGTGTTCGATGAATTTCCATTCCTTTAATTTCACCTTCGGCAGTAATAACGACAAAACCAATTGTATTATCTGGAAATTTCAGATCCTTACTTCTTTTTTTTGCTCTTTTCTGCCGAATTTCAATTCCTTGCATATACTCAACTTTATTTGAAATAGAATCTTCAGCTTTTAACTCCTCATTTACTTTATTCCATATATTATTTTGATTAATAGATGATACTGGTATACTTTGCATAGCATTAGCATATTTCATAGATCTTAACTCATTTAGCATCCCTCTACTTGCTTTACCTCCATGTGAAAAAAATGCACCTGAAGATAAGTGATGTGGGGCATGTACACATTTAACAGGGATTTCTACTTTTGATTGTGGTTCAACCATTATGGTACCCACACTCATTCTATCCTGTGTTCCTTGACCTTGAAAAATTTCACCTTCTTCGATTAAGATTGGTAGATTACTGATATTTTGAAATAAAATATGAGCGACTTCATTTCCTTTATCAATTACATTACAAAATCCTTCGTTTAATGCTTCTTCTAATGAATAATAATCTCGTTCTTCTCTTGGGACTTCATGTCTTATGATTGGGACAAATGATATTTCATCTAAGATAATAGGTGTACCAATTTCCATCCCATCGCTCATTAAAATCTGATCTACAAACTTCTTAAATGTTTTGATTTTACTCATTTTATTTTACCTCCATATTTATTCTAAATAGAAATAATATGAATTATTCTAAAAATATGGTATTCTAATAAAATTGGAATTGACCAATTACCATTATTAAATTAATTTACCTATATTAATGTATGCTCGATTTGTGAATAGGAATTCCCACATAAATGGGAAAATTGGATATTAGAACCATATAGTTTATATATAAACACGTTCTATTTTATAATAAGCTACTTATTAATCAAAATATAATTGATGGAAAATGTTGAAAAAAAAAAATGTGGACATTTGCGCTTCCTTACAAAAATAAGGAATGGAGGTATATCTATTAGTCACTTTTCCATTAAAATAAAATTGATCCATAGATGCATATTTAAATAGTGCATCTGTGGCCTTTAAAGGCTACTTCGGATATTTGGTGTAAATTAATCATTTTATTGAACTCTATATTAAATTTTATAGAAAAATTCAATAATAAGAAATCTTAATTGGTACACCTCAAATAATTGCTAAAATAATAATCCATTATTCTTAAAAATTTAGAATATCTTCTAAAATATTTATGAATTAGGAATTATCTTTACGTAGGATAGACTTATTTAGGTTCTAATATGGGAGGGCGGCGGGGATAACATTTAAATAGATGGAAATGTTCTAGATAAATAATGCAGAATTTAGAATTATGGTTTAACAAAGCAAGATTACCTATTGAAGTCGAAAAAAGACCTTTAAGTTCCGTTAGAGGTGCTGTAAATAATAATGATATCTTTCAAATGTCAATACTTACTCAAGGAAAAAAAAAGATAAAAGAATACTTTAGAATATTCAAAGGTCATAAAGAAAGTATTGTACAAGTTATTGACGTAGATTCCAATAAACAACAATTGATCTTGTTGGTAAAAGAACCTGAGAGGAAATATATGGTTAAAAGATGGGATTTCGATAAAAGAGAGTATATCGAAGAACTTCAAAAAACTCCTGATAGTATTAGAAAATATTTATGTGGATTTGATGAAAAGCATCTTTTTATTGCCGAATTACCTAAATCTGCAATTCCAATTAAAAATGTTAAAGATGCTCATAGAATTTTAAAACCACAAAAAATGACTAAAAAGGATAAGAATTTAAATAGAACTAAAAGACAAGGTGAATGGTTTTTTATTCCTACGACTCATAGTGAACAAGATTTTATAAATGAAAATTATATAAATATTGAAAAGAAAAAGAGAATTGGTTCTGGACCAGGAAATCACCATATAGCTGATCAAATATTAAAAATTGAAGATAAGGTATTTGTAAATGGAAAAATAAATCATATAGAACATAAGATATTAAAATTACACGGTTGGTATAGAGTTATTAGAAATAATGAAACAAGAGCATCATCCACGAGCTCAAATTTACTAAGAAATGGAATAAAATGGATTGATTAAACCATTTTCTCAATAAAATGATAATAATATCATAATAATCAAAATCGAGGTGTCTAATCCATGAAGGATTAGCATGTCAATAAAAGCAAACAAACAGAAAATAAAAAAAGGGAAATACGCACGAAACAGAATAAGTAGAAAAATTTTACATACAAGAAAGATAAGAAAGAAGATTTTTAAAAATCGAGGTTGGAAACTTGCATATCCTGAATATTTTCAGGTTATTGATGATTATCCTTATATCACTCGAAGAAATACAGAAGAAGAAAAATCTTTAATAAAGGAAAAAGAAATACTTTCTACTTAAAAAGAAATAGAATCAGTAATTCAAAAATTGTTGTAAGATTTTCAGAATTCTCCTAAAAATTCCCTAGTATATCTAAATATTATTTAAAATTTTTTTTTTTTTACTTATTGATAAAATAGAGATATCTATTTGAGATTTTTTTCTTTAAAATAATATCAAATTCTACTAATTTTTTAAGGTATTTTTTAACTGTGTTTAAATGCATATTAAGGTTTGTTGATATTTCAGACTTATTAAGACCATCAGCTCCATTTTCATCAAAATAATCAAGAATTTGTTTTGCTTTATCATTTGAGAGATAAAAAGCTTTTTCAACTTCTAATGGATCTATTGATATTTCATGATACACCAAATGATTATCAATTCTGAATTCATTTATTATAGAAAATTTAATTAACATTTCAAGATGCCAAGTAGCAGATTGCCGACCGATATTAAATTCTTGTAATATTTTTGAATAATAAACACCTGGATTACTCTTAATATAATTATATATTTTTTTCCTAAGAGGCGGGCGCTCTAATACATTGATTTTTGTTAATTTTGAACCTTCAACAATTAAATTCTGTTTGAATAAGGATTTAAGGATTATTAAAATTCCATCTTCATTTAGGTTTGTTTCAGTTTTGATAACTCTAGACTTGATATAGGGAATCAGTTTTTTAAGTTCTATATATCTATTCTTATTTAGATATTCTATAATATAGTCTAAAACTGTATCTTCATATTCTTTTATATCAAGTGCCATAATACATTCTATATTCCTAGTTGTCAATTTCGGATAATATTATACTTATATTAATTATAGATATATTTTATATTTAATTTGAAATTGTTATTTTAATTTGTAATATGATATATATTAAATTGTATAGATTAATATAAATTAACTTAATCGGATTTCCATTGTTATTTTAATAAAATTTTATATATAAAAATATTATTGTGATTGTTTTTTCATTTTTTTTAGAAATTGTATTCTTTCTTTTGGAGTAAGACTTAGCATGTCTTTAACAAATTCTTTTTTCTCTTCTTCATCCAATTCTAATTCTTTTAACTCATCATAAAAGTTTTTATCAAAGAATGTTAAATTTATATTTTTTGATTGATCAATTGTTTCTAATGGATTTTTACTTTCAAAAATCTTCTGAATATCTTCCTCGATTTGACTATATTGGAGGATTTTTTCATCCACATTATCAATTTTAGGTTCTTCTGATCTTTCTAGCATTTTCTCTATTATATCAAATCTTTCTTTTGGTGTTAAACCTATCATATCTTCAATAAATAATTGTTTTTCACTTTCATTTAATTCTAATTTTCTCACTTTTTTATAAAAATCTTTATCAAAAAATGTTAAATTCATATCTGATTGAGTAAATTTCTCCATAATTTTCTCACTTTTAAAAATATTGTTCAAATTAGAATTGAATATTTGAATAATATCATTTGTTTCTGCTTTTATTAAAGCTTTTTTTTGTTTTTTATTTTTAAATAAGATTGGGATTGGTTTACCGCATACTATACATCCCACGTTTTTTTCAGCTAAAGTAAATGCACATTTCACACAAAATTTTGTATGACATTCATAACATTCATATCCTGGACCATCAAAGCTCTCTTTATGCATTGCACATTGATCAACAAAATCCTGACATTTCTCATCCATGAATTTTTGGATTATCTTTTCACTATATTCATGAGCTAAGCTCTCACTTTCATCAATCGTGGGAATTTCTTGAGGAATTGGACTTAATTTACTAAGATCTATTTTTAGTTGAGATCTCTGACTTTTTCTGATTTTAATATATTTATTTAGATATTTTCTTTTAATATAAGCCTTAGTTATCCTATCTTTTTGTTTTTCTTTTTTCTGACTTTTTCTTTTGATTTCATAATTAATTATTAGATATGTTGAAGGTATTGAAACACCTGCAACACTCAATATAATAATCGTTATTAATACAATATCTATACTTGATGGATTATTAAAAGTTATAAAAATGGAGAAAATTCTTTCTTCTGATGAGAGAGTAGTGCCATTTAGTAAGGTACCAAATATTTGGATAGAATGTTTTCCATTTTCGATTGGTAAAGGAATAGTTAAATTCCCTGTTATTGTTTTATTCATTTCCCCATCTATAGAATATCCAGTCCAAGTTAACAATGTAGTATTTATATAACTATAACTAAATAATAACCCTTCATTAAGATTTTCTCCATAATTATAATTTGGATCCCAAACATATCCAAAAGCATCCCAATAAGATTCTATTCCATGACTTTGAATTGAGGTTTCAAAATAAATTTCATCTATAGTCCTTCCATTAAAATTATTTTCAAAATCAATATTATCTAAATAAACGATTTCTGTACCATCTTTTGTCTTTATAACCCATATAAATTTTCCCATTTCTGCATTACAATCGAATAAAACTTTATGATGGTACCAAATATTAGCTTTTGTATTTGCGATTAATTGCCAAGCAGTACCATCAAAATAATTTAAGGTTCCATTATGATGGTTAATTTGTATTTGAAATGCTATAGTATCATCTGAAGCTCTAAATTGCATAATTTGTTGTCTTATCGTAGAACCACTAACATTATTATTATAACAATTATAAAACTCAAGAGTTCCATAAGATTGGGGAGTATCTAAATAATGGACCGCCCATGTATTGTTTGATGGATTTAAATCACTTATTTTTAAATAATTTCTATGTCCAAAAAGTTCATCTTCAATTATTTTAATATCTGTATTAGATCCCGCGCTATAGTATTCATTAATAAAATCTATGTCTAATCCATTTGTTCCATCTTCATGATTTTCAAATCCATATGTTCCGGGAAAGTATCCTCTATCCGGTTTATTATATGTTTTATTTTCAGGAGTTAGTATGATTAAATTGGAATTACTTGAATTAAGGAATTTATTGTTATACGATTCTTTAAATTCTTGATTTATATTTAATTCTATAATTCTGAATGAAGAAATTGAAATTATGATTAATATCAAAAAACTCAAGTATAATCTTGATCTATGGTTGTTTTTTTTTTTTAAATAGCAAATCCTATTATACACATTTAAAAATTGTCATTTAAAACTAATAAAATTAATTGGGACAACTTTGAATATTCATTTTCTCAAAAAGTATTTTATATTAATTAAATTATAGAAAGTCGATTTTTTGATTAAAATTTTAACGATATACTTAAATCAGAAGAAAAATAAAAATATTTCAAATTATTATTTTTGAATTTCGTTTAATTATCCATGTAATAAACCATATAATGATAGAAGATATTGTAATAAGGATGATTATATTATATCCGGGTATTATCACTTCGGTATCTTTATATTTTACATGTATGATTACAGAATGGTTAGAAGATTTCCCTGACGAATCTGTAGCTATTATAGTATAATTAAAATATCCTTGTTTGGATGTATCCACCTTAATTGTAATTATCTCATTATTATTGAATACTCCCATACTTTCTACTTGATTATCTTTTAATATAATATAAGATCCTCCATTTTCTTCCAGTAAAGTCCACTGTATCTCACATATACTATTTCGTTCTATTTCTATAGTAAAATCTATTCCAATGATATTTGGAGTTGTTGTATCAATTATGAAATGTCGTATATTAGAAGCATAATAAGTTCCTGATGTTTTATTCCCAAATATCTGAATGATATGTGGACCATCTTGTGGCATTGGGATTGTTGTATTTCCTGATATTGTTCTATTTGTCTTTCCATCTAAGGAATAACCCATCCAATCTAACTGAGTTGTATTTGTAAAACTAAGGAATAGTCCTTCATTTAAATTATCTCCAAGATTATAGTTTGGATCCCATGAATATCCGATAGCATCAATTAATTCTTTTCCAATACTATATTCTGTATATCCATAACCTAATTCGAGATAAGCTAATGAATCAAAATCGTTAGGATTGCCTTGATAAATCAACTCCTCACCATGAGCAATAGATACATCCACTCCATTAATATACAACTTATAGTAGATATCATCACAATCCCAAGAAATTCTAATATGATGCCATGTTAATGCTGAATATGTAGCACCATTGATATCTATCCATGCTTGTCCATTAAAATACTCCCATCCTCCATCACTACCATATTGTACTTTAATTCCATTATCACCGCCCTGTGGAGCAGTTACCATGATAGATCCCGCATGAGTTGTTTGGTAGGGATACAACCAAAATTCGATAGTTCCATTATTTACAGTTGTATTGAAATCATTTTGAATTTGTAATTTTGCAGTTGCACTACCTTCATACATTTCTAAACAGATTTGATGATCTTCTGATTCATAAGTTCTTGCATATACTGTACCATAAGTATAATACAATCTATTAATAAATGAAATCGCAGTTCCTTCAACTCCTACTATCTCATTATCAAATCCATACGTACTCGGATAATAACCTGCCATTGGTCCTGTGTATGTTATTTCTTCCGGAGTAATAAGCTCAATATCTCCTACTCTTACAGTAAATTGTCGTATATCTGAAGCGTAATACGTTCCAGAAGTATTGTTCCCAAAAACCTGAATGGTATGTGATCCATCCGCAGGCATTGGGATTGTTGTATTACCTAAAATCGTTTTATTAGCTTGTCCATCTAAAGAATATCCCATCCAATCTAACTGTGTTGTGTTTGTAAAACTAAGTAATAATCCTTCTTTAAGATTATCACCAATATTGTAATTACTATCAGACGAGACACTAAAAGCATCAAAATAAACTACACCTTCCCATCCTGTATTTGTACCCATTCTAATTTTATTTACATTTCCAACATTATTGTAGATATCTACATCAATCAAAACAACTTCATTATTTAATGTAAAATTAGCTATATCATTTACCAAATCAAAATCAACTCTTACATGAATCCATTCATCATCCTGATAATATTCTTCGGGAAGCTCAATCCATCCTGATGATGTTCTCCATTGCCATAGTCCATTATTAGCTGGATCAACTCCAAAGTCGATTTTAATATCTTCATTTTCCCGTATTTGAAACTCACAACTAGTTGTCCCACTGGCTTTTAGAAACCAGAATTCTAAAGTACTCTTTGTTGTTGTTGAAAAATTTACTTCACAAGTAGCAGCATGACTTGTCCATCCTGAATCCGAATATCCATCATATAATCTTAAGACTTTATTATGCCCTTTATATTCTGGTTCAATAGTAACTTCACAATAAGTAGGATCTGTAGTAATATCATCCCAACCACTAGGAAAAGCACCATTATTATCATTTTCAAATCCATAGGTCCCGGGATAATAACCCTCATCTGGTTCTGAATATATTATATCTTCAGGTGTAATTATTTCAATAATTCCCGTTTTAATGATAAATTGTCTTATATCAGAAGTATAATAAGTTCCTGAAGTAGTATTACCAAATACTTGTATATTGTGTCGCCCCTCTGCGGGCATTGGAATTGTTATATTTCCTGAAATAGTTCGATTAGCTTGACCATCTAAAGAATAACCCATCCATTTAAATGGTAATGATGTTGTATAACTAAGTAATAATCCTTCATTTAAATTATCCCCCTCTGAATAATAAGGATTTCTACTTGGAATTCCAAAAGCATCAATATATGACTCACAAGGCTCGCCTAACGATGTACTCCCAACTACAATCCTGTCTGGACCAACAATAGATAAATTTTGATAAGGTATATTATTCCCAATTATTAAATCATTAATATAAAGATCATACATATTTGCTGAATCATCAGTAACTATTTTAATATGGTACCAATTTTCTGCTATAAATATTCCATCTGCAATTAAATTATATTTACCAGAATAATAACATTCGAGATCTCCATAATTCCATCCGAATCTTATATTGACAAGTTCATTTGTTCCTTCACAAGTATATATAATCACTGAAGAAAAAGGGCCTATAGTAGCAGGAAGATAATAAAACTCAATTATGTCATCTTCTTCTGAAACATTTTCAAAAAAATGTGTTAATGATAAAGATTTAAAATCATCAGTAATGTTTAAGCATAAAACATTATTATGGAAATTATAAGATGCTACTTTGGATATTGAAGAATTCTTTGTTGCATAATATAAACTAAAAAAATCAAAATCTCTACCTATGTAATGACCTTCCATTGGTTCTGTATAAACCTTAGATTCTGGAGTGTTTAAATTAATTGGATGATAATCTATTGTAAAATAATTTATATTTGATTGTACTATTTCTCCCCATGAGTTGTTTCCAAATATTTGAATGAAATGTAATCCATTTGAGGGTAAAGGAATTGTAGTGTTTCCTTTAAGTGTTATTATTGTTCGATTTGGTTGACCATCTAAAGAATACTTTATCCAATAAAAACTCATACTACTTGTCATTATTAATCCTAGTCCTTCATTTAAATAGTTGAATTCAGTAAAACCAAGATCCCAACTAAAACTAAGAGCATCATAATAAATACTATAATTAATTATATTATCATTAGCAGTTACCATTCTAAAGTGTATTGGATTATAATCTAGACTATTGTTATAAGTTAAAACACCTGAAGATATATCATCAATTACAATACTCCATTGATTATCATTCAATCCTTTCCAATTACTTCCATCACTACACCAATCTATTTGTATTGGATACCAATGATTTAATATTGGATCATGGACATTTGGAACTGTAATATAAGAATTATTATCAACACATTTCCATTCTCCATCTTTAATACAAAGATTAAATAAAATTAAAGAAATGTTATAAAATCCTTCAAAAATTCTTGTTTTACCTGAAAGAGAATTTTCAATTCTAAACCAAAAAGTACAAGATCCATGTCCCTTTAAATTTCCATCACTGTATTGCATTACCATTGTATCCTCTGAGCTATTATCTTCCAATTGTATTATATCAGAATGACCATCCAAATAATCTATTGGTCGTGCAAAAACAGACATACCATTATTGTAATAATTCCAATTTTCTTCATATAAAAATAAATCTGGTCCAAAATAAGTTCCCACATAATACCCTTCCATTGGTTCTTTGTAAGTTATATTCGCTGGAGAAATAATTGTTATATCCGAATCATTGGATTTTTGACATTTATTTTTTTCAATAATATTTCTATTATTTATATTTAATTCCTGAAATCCTATATTTGATAAAAGTATAATTAGTATAAAACTAAAGATTAATACCGAATTTAAAATATAATTCTTATATTTACTCTTCAATTTTTTAAAAAATATAACCATAATAAACAATTTTTATTGAATACTTATAAAATCATATGGGAAAAAATTGAATGTAGATTATTTCTTATTAATTAGTATCTATGAACAATCCTAAAAGAAAATAATTATTTAATATTTTTATTATTTTAAGTTATTTTTAAGAAATTAGAACTCATATTTTTATTCTGAATTTACTTCTCATTAAATAATTTATAATACATATGAAGAGAGACAATATAGCAAGAAGGATAATTATATTGTATCCTGGAATTTTTGATTCGGTATCTTTATGTTTTACATGTACGATTACAGAATGGCTAGTAGATTTGTCTGACGGATCTATAGCTATTATAGTATAATTAAAATACCCTACTTTAGAGGTATCTACTATAATAGAAATTATTTCGTTATTAGTGAATTCTCCTATACTTTCAATCTGTTTATTTATTAATATCATATAAATTCCACCACTTTCATCTGTTAAAGTCCACTGAATCTTACATATACTGTTTAGTTCTATTTCAATAACAATATCTATACCAATAATACTTGGTGGTGATAAATCAATTATGAATTGTCTTATATCAGAAGTATAATAACTTCCTGAAGAGGTATTACCAAATACTTGAATAGTATGTTGACCAATTTCAGGAAATTGAATGGTTGTATTTCCTAAAATAGTTCGATTAGATTGGCCATCTAAGGAATATTCCATCCAATCTAATTGAATGGTACTTGTATAGCTGAGTAATAATCCTTCATTAAGATTATCACCTATATTATAATCTGGATCCCAAGAATATCCTATTGCATCGTAGAAAGAAGAATAATCTCCATCATAACTATATGTTTCTAAAGAGACAAGATTAACTGGAAGAATATTATACATTTCAAATGGACCAAAAGGATTTCCATCGATAATAAATTGACATCTATTTTGACTTAATCCCATATAACTCCCTGTAGTTAGTTCAAAATCGATTCGAATCTGATAAAACAGATCATTTACCACTGTAAGTCCCGGAATAGCATAACTACCTCCTTGTATCGTAGTATAAAATTGACCATTATCAATACTAAAACCGGTAATAATAGTATTCCCATTCCTTATAGAGAATCCAGATGATTTAGAAATATCATCACTACATATCCAAAATTCCACAGTTCCATAGTTTTGTTCTGAAAATGTGTTATTTAATACAACGGATTGCCCTGCTGCTGGAACATTATCATATAATTCTAATACTTTCTTATGAGTATCTTTTATTTCAACTACTCGAGCAATACCACCACCATATTCAAATATACCCCAATCATTAGGAAAATTACCAAGTTCATCCTTTTCAAATCCATATGTAGCTGGATAATATCCTCTCATGGGTTCAGAGTATATTTTATTCTCTGGACTAATTATCTTTATAGGGTAATAGTTAACTGTAAATTCTCTTATTTTTGAAGTATAGTAATTTCCAGAAGAAGAATTACCAAATACTTGAAGAGTATGAGGACCATTTTCGGGCAAAGATATTGTTGTATTCCCTGAAATTGTTTGATTATTGTTCCCATCTAATGTATATCCTATCCATTCTAAATTTGTGGAACTTCTATAGCTAAATAAAAGCCCTTCTCTGAGATTATCTCCTTCCTTATAATATAAATCTCTATTAGGGAGCCCAATAGCATCGATATAACATTCTAAAGACTGATCCAGTGAAGTACTACCAAATGTCACCCGATCTGCTCCAATAATAGAGGAAGTCGTATACGGAATACTGCTACCCATTAATTCACCATTAACGTAAACTTCATAATTATTAGCTGAATCGTCCGTTATTATTTTAATATGATACCACTTTCCCAAGCTAAATATATCATTGGTAATTATATTCCATTTACCTCCTGCATAGTATTCAAGATCTCCATAGTTCCATCCCCATCTCATTTGAACTAGTTTATTCAGTTGTTCCATTGTATAAAAGAAAGTACTATCAACAGATCCATTATAAGCAGGAGCATAATAAAACTCAATTATCTCATTTTCTTGTGCTCCACCTTCCAAGAAGCAGTCCATAAATGTAAGTTCAGAAGGTCCAACCTCTATTCGGAGAACATTATTATGTCCATTATAGGAATCAACCAAAGATATTGAAGATGATCCAAGTGCTGAATATAAGTCCATAAAATCTGAATCCTTCCCGGGAAAATGTCCCTTCATAGGTTCTGTATAGCTCTTATTTTCAGGAGTAATAATCTCTATTGGATGATAATCAACTATAAATTCTCTTATATCCGAAGCATAATAAGTTCCTAAAGTAGAATTTCCAAATAATTGAATCGTATGTTGACCGTTTTTGGGTAAAGGAATTGTTGTATTCCTTAATATAGTTCGATTAACTTGTCCATCTAAAGAATAACCCGTCCAATTTAATGCTGTTGTGTTAGTATAGCTAATAAAAAAACCTTTCTCAAGATTATCTCCTTCCTTGTAATAAGGATCTCTATTAGGAAGTCCAATCGCATCGATATAACATTCTAAAGTCTGATTCAATGAATCACTCGCTATTTCCATACTATCTGCTCCAATAATAGAGGGAGAAGTATAGGGAATGCTACTACCTATTAATGAACTATTTATATAGACTTCATATGTATCAGCTGAATCATTTGTTATTATTTTAATATGATACCAATTTCCCAAGCTGAATGTACCATTGGTAAGTATATTCCATTTACCTCCTGAATAATATTCGAGATCTCCATATTTCCATCCCATTCTCATTTGAACCAACTCCTCTCCTTCTTCTTTAGTATATAAGTAAGTGGCGGCATTAGTAGAGCCATTAGACGCAGGAGCATAATAATATTCTATTATTTCATCTTCTTGAGCTCCTCCCTCTAAATAATTTCTCATGGTTGTAAAATCAAACTTAGAATCAACATATAAACGAAGAACATTATTATGTCCATTATATGAATCTACTAAAGATATTGAAGAGTTCCCAATTGTATAATATAAATCAATAAAATCTGAATCTTTTCCAAGATAATGCCCTTCCATTGGCTCTGTGTATGTTATATCTTCTGGTGTGAGTATTATTATTTCTGAATCATTAGTTTTTAAACCTTTATTTTTTTCTGAAATATTATTATTATGAATATTTAATTTGTGAACTATGAAATTTGATAAAAAAATTATCAATATAAAACTGAAAATTAAAACCGATTTTAAAAAATAATTGTTATATTTGCTTTTTAATTTTTTAAAAAATCTATGCATATTACAATAAAAATTATATATTAGATACTTATAAAATCATATGGGAAATCTTTGAATATTTGTTCTCTTTTTGGATTATAATTTATCCATATAAAGAATATGAAAATACAATGATCGAAAAATACATTTAAATTTTTTGGCAATTATTATTTTGAGAAATCTAATTAAGAGAAAATTATTCAATATATTAATATTGCTATATATTATAATTCAAATAAGTATGAATTATAGTATAATTTGGATAATACCTTTAAATACACTAAGTAAAATGAATTTACATAAGATTTCTATAAAAAAACAATTGAATTAAATCCTGATTATAAGAATGTGGAAGAAAATATTATTGAGTTTGAGATTACTTATAATATAAAAATAAAAAAAATAGTAATAAATAGATTAATTATAATTTACAATCTTGTTATATATCTATCTCGTTCCCAGTCTGACACAACAAGGCGATATGCGTCATTTTCCTCAAGTTTTGCATAATAATAGTTTTTAAACATTTCATCACCAAAAATTTCTTTCATCATATTAGATTGTTTGAATTCTTTAAGAGCTTCATTTAAACTACCAGGTAATGAATTAATTCCTGCTTTTTCAAGATCTTTTGTTGAGAAATGATACACATTTTTATCAGTGGCTTCAGGGATTTGGATATCTTCAGAAATAAGTCCATCTAAACCTGTTCCAACCAATACAGCAAATTGTAAATAAGGATTACCAGCAGGATCAGGGCATCGAATTTCATTTCTAGCCGCATTAGGATGGCCATGGAAATCAGGAACACGAATTAAAGGAGATCGATTTCTAAAACCCCATGCAACATAAACAGGGGCTTCATAACCGGGAACTAATCTTTTATAGGAGTTTGGCCAACTTGATAATACGGCACACATTGATTTTGCGTGTTTTAATTGTCCAGCAATCCATTTTTTCATAGTTAATGAAATATTATCCTCATCCGATTCGTCATAAAAAGCGTTTTTCCCATCTTTCCAAAGACTTTGGTGGACATGCATACCAGAACCATTAATCCCCGCAAAAGGCTTAGGCATAAATGTAGCTGTCATTTTATTAAAAGCAGCCACAGTCTTTATGATTGTCTTAATTGTAATCGTATTATCAGCAGATTTAACTGCTTTATCATATTTAAAGTCTACTTCATGTTGACCATAAGCAACTTCGTGGTGAAGGGCTTCAATTTCAATTCCCATGGCATCACAATATTCTGCTATGGTATATCTCATTTTTTCCTGGAGATCATACGGATCGTAATCGAAATAACCTTTCATGTCCGAGGGCTTGAACCCTTTCGCCTGAATCTCCTCGTTGAGAATAAAGAACTCCATTTCAGGAGCACAATTATAAGTATATCCCAATTCCTCCGCTTTTTTCAGAGTTTTTTGTAGGATATATCTTGGGTCGCCTTCATATCGGGCTCCATCTGGTTTATAGATATCACAGATGACTCGAGCAACTTTATTTTCTTTTCTCCAAGGTAAAATATAAAAAGTACTTGGATCTGGAATTGCTACTTTATCACTTTCTTCAATCGCCCCATAACCTGTAATTGAGCTTCCATCGAAATTTTCTCCTTCTTCTAAGAAATCCTCAATACGTTTAGAATTAATTTCAAAAGATTTAATAATTCCATGTATGTCTGTAAATTGTAGATAAATGAATTTTATATTTTGTTCTTTAACAGTTTCTATAACTTTTTCGCAAATTTTTTTACGATTAGGGTCGTTTTTTTCAATCATAATTTTTTGTATTATTTTTTATTTTAATTTTTATTTTTTATTGACACGTCATATAACATTTTATATTTTGTGTATAAAAAACATATTATCTTTTGATCAATTAATTAAGTATTATTTATAAATATTATTATTATGATCACTTAATTTACATATAGTGAACCATTTGCCCACAGAATCAACATTCTTATAATCATATGATCATTCTACTTATAAAAAATGGATTAATTTATGAACATTTTATTAAAAATTAAGAATTATGATGATCATATGCATATTTTTTAGGAATAAGGCTGTTAATTTATAGTGATTATGCAATAAAATTATTCATTTTTAATAAGTTAAGATGTATAATTTAGCTAATTTAGTGAGTTACTAATTTTCTATTTTACTATTTTACTATTTTACTATTTTACTAATTAAGGAGTAGCAATAGTAAAGAGCTAAAAGGATTATGAAGAGGTCTTGATCAGGCGGTGGATTGTTATTGATCTGAAAGAATAACTATTTATTAATTACTTATCCTTTACATATTAAATAGTAAATCGTGGGGGCGCTTAAATTTAAAACGGTAAATTTCTTTTATAAATATAAGGAAACAAATAAAAAAACAAAAGAAAACAAAAGAAAACAAAAGAAAACAAAAAAAAAATAAAATAAAAGGTTCACAATTTAAATTGATATTTGCAGAATTTAAGATAAACGAGCACATTACGCTTAAGTTAGAGGCCCCTTATAATGTCGGGACAATTATCTATATAGATGGGGAGCATTTTATTCATTGTAAGAAGCTTCTTATTCAAATCCCTATGGAAAGAATCGAGGATTATGATGAGATTAATTCTATTGATGGCGCCGCGGAGGTCTATGAGCGTTCTCTATTGGAAGAATATAAATTCAAGGAAAGAGTAAAAGAACTTGAAAAGCAGCATGATTTGACGTTAGAAGAGGAGTTCTGGGGTCATTGCTCCAACCTGCAAGCGTGGGCTGAGAATAATTATGATTCACGATTGCTTCATTCCAATTTGGCGATTCCTTTATTGAAGAAGTTGGCGGATGTAGGGGATCCGTTGGCGAAAAGGATATTTAAAGACGAGCTTGCGAAGCGCTTTTCAGAGGGGTATCCAACAGCCAATAAATTTTTAGCAATAGAGGGCCATTTGGATTATCTTACACGAGAGGAGTTCTGGGCCCTATTTCCAGAGGCGGAGGCAAAACCACTAAAAGAATTAGAAGACAAACTAAAAAGAAAACCTATTTTCAATTTTGATATGGATAATCATGGGGATATAGATTCAACTTATGATTTTTCATTCAGCATTAAGGGGATTCATATTGATTGTCTGAGGCTTAGAAACTTGGAAATAGAAGAGCTTCCAAAATCCATTGTAAATCTAAAAAATTTGGAAATCTTGAAAATCAATAACTGTAATTTAAGAGAATTACCTTCTGACATTGGAAAATTACAAAATCTTGTTGAATTAAATTTAACCCACAATTCAGTAGAGAGGATTCCATCTACTATAGGTGAATTAAAGAATCTGGAATATCTAATCCTAAGCAACAATTCTATTAATAAGCTTCCATCTTCCATTGGAATATTAAAATCGCTTAAAACTCTTAATTTATCAAACAATAATATTATATCTTTACCTGATTCGATGGGAAATCTCACAAATTTAAGGACGCTATGGGTAGATGAGGGAAAAATTAGAAGTAATTTTCCAGAATCATTGGCTAAACTCAAGAACCTAGAGCGACAAGATCTATTTTATATTCATGATGGTAAGGCATATCCCAGATGTAAATAATGGAGTGAAAAAAATAAAAAGGAAAAATATTTTTTTTTAATTAGAAATGCTCTAATGATGGAGGGAGCCCTGCTGCCATGGTACAAGCTCTGTACCAATCTGTATGTGAGTTAAATCTATGGGACGTGATAAATACTTGATTTTCAATAAAACTTTCTTGAACATTAGACCATAGTTGATTTAGGATGATATATTCGTCAAGATTGTGAGGGTATAAAAATCCATTATTATATTCTGCCCAGCTGGGTTTTTCAGCTCTTTCTTTATGTCTGAGAATTAATTCAGGGAATATATCTTTTGTTAAGAAGCTGAAGGCGAAAAGGATTTCATTTTTCCACATTAATGGATTTCCGTTGGAATCTATACCTGCTCTGACAATAAAGATTTGATTATCTGCAAGCAGAGCACCTAGGAATAAATGAAAATTGAATTGATCGAGATGATCCGGATCGAGGGTGAAAAATCTGCTGTTTAAAGGATGGATACCGGGCATATTTATATCATATTCGTTCGCTGAGCATATTTCTGGTCTATAACTTGTTGTACTTGAGTCGAAACCAACACCTCCTTCATTAGCTCTATAGCCATATATTCTTAGGGGGCCAAATCCTAGATCTCGTGCTCTGATAGCCATTTCTTTGAGGAAATTTCCAATTTCTATAATGCTTTCGATTTGTTCTCTGAGTATGAAAGCAGTTGGAATTAGAACGGATTCAACAGCGGTCTTTCGGTAATAATTAATGCTTAAAGAGTTGCTAATTACATCATCATCTTTTTCTTTTTTTATAATTTTACAAATCATCTTTTAATATCAATATGATGTCATAACTGCCCCCCATTAGTATTTTCTCAAAATCTTGAGATTTTACTAATTCGATATCTTTGTATGGATTTGGATCAAAATAACTAAAAGTATTATTTTCATACTTTACAATGACTCCAGCATGAGCGCGTGGATCATTTAATACAATCAATGAAATTATAACAGGTGACCTCTGCTTTAATTGATTTATTATGAAATTTTTAAATGCATCAATATCACCACTGAATTCCTTATAATACGCTTTAAATTCAGGTATTTCATTGTTAATCAATTCTACATAATATTTAAAATAGGGATCTTTCATATATTTTCCAGTAAATAGGTTAAATATATCCTTTTGATCATATATTTTTACATCATAATATTCAAATATATTTTGTATACAAGCAGGGATACACCAATTAATATATTTTTGGTTAATTTTAAGAAATTTATTCATATCGATTCCAAACATTATTGATCTACATTATAAGTTTTATTTTGTTCTTTGGTTAAAATAAGTAATTATATATATGTACAAAAAAGATAAGGATATAACAGATCAATATTAGTAAGCAAATATATAATGTATGCCACGAGCTCCTCTTAAATTTCTCCTCGATTATAATGGGCGAAAATTGGATTTTTAAATTATTTCCTTCATTTTCATTGATAAATATCTTCTTTCTGGGGAAAAGTAAATCGGTAAAGAATAATCCTATGAAGGCGAACATAAATCTAAACACATTATCAATAGCATCTCCTCTTATATAGTAGTTGAGGGAATATATACCGGGAAAGATATCCCAAAAGT
>CAZGJX010000069.1:0-23680 GCA_964525635.1 uncultured archaeon | reverse complement strand
ATGTTTTGAACTCAGTGATGAGCGTACAGCCTGATAACCTTAGGGCTGGTCTTTTTAAAAAAAAAGATTGATAACTAGAATAGAAATTTGTGATTTTTCTAAGAATTGTTAAATTTTTATAAATAGTTGTAAGGTTATAAAGCCATTCTAAATTTCAAAAAACTATATTAATTAAATCAATCATCTAAATTTTTTTTTTCTCCTAAACAATTAACAATTTCTTTGAGTCCAAGGAATGGAATTATTACATTATCAGGTCTAAAATGAATCTCATATAGTATTTCATGTAAAATCCTATCTATAAGAAAAATATAAACTAAGGTACTGTTAGTAACCAAAGATTTTAAAAATTTATTTATGAATATATTTTCCCATTTATTTAATAGAAGTAACAATTTTTCAAGATTATCTTTACCATTTTTCTTCATTTTATTGAAAAAGAAATTATAGAGAAATCTTATTGAATATTTTTTATTTTTTTCACTGAAATATTCTTTTATAATAAATTGTAAAAATGAATTGAATTTAATATAGCTGAAGGATCTAAGAAATGAAGCTATATCCCTTTCTATTGGGAACTTATTTTTTTTTTCTTCAAAAGAGAATTCTGGATTTCCCTCTAAATCTATTAAATAAAATACAAAATTCTTTTTTGTCTTATCATAAAGTATTTGTTCCATATGGAGATCTTGATGAATTGGTTGGAGTTTAATTTCATTATTATTTATATTAGAAACGATCTTAAGTAAATTATCTTTTATTTTATTTAAAAGGGAATTAATTTCTGGAGTATTTATTAATAATTCTTTGGGATCTTGTTTGATGACATATTCGATATCCAAAACTACCAAAATTAATTTATGAATATAATTTCTTAGATAATAATCTGCTTCAATTATTTTTGTGGAATAATATTCATTTTTTTCATTAATAATTGCTCTATGGAAATTTTGAATGAATATTTTAATATTTTTAGATATCTTAATGGAAGTTCTACAATATTTTTTGATTATGTTTAAAATTTTTTTTTCATCTTGATAATAATTAATCGATTCTCTATTAGATATTTTAAATAGATCCTTTATCATATGATTTAGCTCATTCCAATAAATCTCACCTATACTTCCTTTATTGGGAATATATTCAATAATACTGATTAAATCCTTATTATCTAATTTAATTGTAGCATAAATTTTTGGGACATAAAGAAAGTTATTCTTTGCTAAAATATTTAAAGTCATTGGTTCCAGTTTTTCTGAAAACTTTTTATATGATTTAAGAACAAATGAATGATAATCTTTTTGATCTTCTTCTCGATTAATGAATGTGAATTTAATTAATAGATTAGTTGTATTACCCCCACCTAATTGCTCAATTTTAAAATTAAAACATTTATAATTATCCTTATTTTTGAGAGAATTTAGAATCTGGGTTATTTTTTTATTATTTTGAGATTTTAAATTAAAAAATTTGAATTTTAATAAATGTGAATTAGAATCTCCATAAAAATCCTTTTTAAAAAGCAAATACTTCCAAAAATAAAGACAATACTCTGCTTCTATAATATTCAAATTAATTTCTTTCTTCTCATCATTTTCTATGAAGGATATTGGTATATTTAAAAAATTATTTTCAAAATCAATAATTTCATCTTTATAATTCTCAGTTTTCCTAATATTTTGATTTAGTTCAGAAAAGTATAATAATGGAAGAAAGTAGGTTTCTTTATAATCCGATTTTAATATTTTAATTATTAATATTAGTATATTCTTAGTAATTAGTTTAAAATAGTCTATTGAGATGTGAAAATCTAAGTTTGATAATATTGATTTATCTCCAAACCATCTTTTGGAATAAAGCCATTTTTTAAATCCTTCTGAATTCATTAAGTTTTCAAATGACTTTTTATCAATATGGTCGAGGAAAGACATGAAATCAACAATCTATTAATTTATTAAAATATATAATTTCAAATTTTTGTCTATATTTTAATTTAAGAGATTATTGGTCTTTAAAAAACCTTTTGAATATTCTACAAATCGCAATGTTAATCCAATAATTAAGAAATTTATCTTTAGATCTTAATAGTTTTAAATCCCAAAATCCATTTTCTAGTTGTTTATTTCTTAGAGATTTTAGTGCTATTTTTATTTTTGGATGGTCTTTATTAAATTCTATCAAAGATAAGCTATCAAGAGCAGAAATTATATCCGTAAACCAAAAAGGAAAAGACACTTTATGCCAATATTCTTTTGATCGGCGATCTGGATATTTATCTGGTTTAAAGAATCTTGATATTAATAATTCTCCTGCATTTTTTGCATATTCTGATTTTTTATATATCGAATGAGCTGCAAAAGCTCTTAAAACGATTCCAGTTATCATATGTGAAAAAACTTTTTCTTTAATTGGTTCTAATGAATTATCACTATTCATGACTTCTTTCCAATTTTCATTATGGGTTCGTATAGGGATTGACCAACCACCATCATTTTGTCTAACTGAAATTAACCATTTAAAACATTTATCTATATGAGGATCGTCTTCATATCCTGCTTTTATCAGGATTTCTATTATAGCTGCTGTATAATTTGGAGAATATTGAGTTCCATATATACCTCTAAAATCACCTTGTTCAGTTTGATGATTAAATAGAAACTCTGCTGCTTTTTTTATTGTTATATTTTGATTTGTAAAACCATATTTTTCAACAAGAATTCCTAATTGTCGATATGTTTCAATTTGATTATAATTTTCCTTACTATTCATATCAATTTTTGTTGTTGGATATTTCCAAGAACCATTAATCTCCTGTTTTTTAAGTATAGTTTGAGCCGCTTTCAAATTCCATAAATCTTTAATTGAAATAGTATCTTTTTCCAAAAATTCCTTGTTTATGAAATATTTTAGAGCTTTATTGTTTATGTTATGAAATGGTTTTAATGGGTCATGTAATAAATAATCTCTCCACATAATTTTAATATAAAATTCTAATAATGGTTATTATAATAATAATGAATGAAAAAGAATAAAATCTTAACTTTAAATGATGAAAAACTTAATTGAAGTTAATTAGAGATGGATCATTTTTTTAAATCTTTAAAAATTATTTACTCTAAATCGAAAGATCAAATATTAATAGATTGAATAAGTCCTAATATTATAATATTATATTATCAAAATTTATTTTAAATAATGAATTGCGAGATAAAAAAGAAATGAAACAAGAAAAAAGCATAAATCTGCCAATTGTTATACATTTTCATCAGCCAGTAGGGAATTTTCCATGGGTTATTGAGGATTGTTATAAAAAATCATACAAACCATTAATAGAAAATATATTCAATCATCCCAAAGTAAAGATAACTCTTCATTTTTCAGGGAATTTACTTGAATGGTTTATTAACAACAAACCTGATTTAATTGATAAAATTAAAAAAATGGCTGAAAGGAAACAAATTGAAATTATTGGAGGAGGATATTACGAACCTATATATGCTATAATTCCTCATCGAGATAAAATAGCTCAAATGAATAAATTATCTGAATTAATAAAAAAAGAATTTGGTTTAGAAGTAAATGGAGCATGGCTTTCAGAAAGAGTGTGGGAACCCAATTATCCTTCTTTTTTGAGTGAAGTTGGATTGAAATATGTAATTGTAGATGATAATCATTTTAGATCAACAGGAATTACACAAGAAGATACTCTCTATTCATATATAACAGAAGATAATGGAAAAACCTTAAGAATTTTTCCAATTAATGAGGAACTGAGATATCTTACTCCTTGGAAACCAACTTACCAAACTATTGATTATTTAAAAAAGATTGCGGATGAAAATAGAGATAGAATTGCACTTCTAATTTCAGATGCAGAAAAATTGGGTGTATGGGGATCTACTCATGAATTTTGTTATGTTGAGGGGAAGGGTCATTTTGAAGGAGATAATGGAAAACCATTTGTACCCGCAATTCTAGAACAAATAACCAAAAATGATTTTATTAACTCGTTAACTCTTTCAGAATATTTGGATAAACATCCTGCTAAAGATTTAATATATTTACCAACCGCTAGCTATGATAAAATGGAAGAATGGGTTTTACCCACTAAAATTAGGAGGATATTTGAGAAATTCAGAGAAACACTAAGAAAAGATAAAACTAAAAAGGATCTATATTTATTCCTAAAAGGCGGTTTCTGGAGGTATTTTCTTATTAAATATCCTGAATCAAATAACATGCATAAAAAAATGCTCTATGTACGAGAAAAGCTCATTCAACTAGAAAATAGAATAAATAATTTGGATAATAAATCCTTCACTCAAAAACTAAAGAATAAATTAGATCAAGCTTGGGAGGAGATATATAAATCACAGTGTAATGATCCATATTGGCATGGATTATTTGGAGGAATTTATATACAGTTTCTTAGATTTACCATTTATAATTCCTTAATAAGTGCGGAAAATTTTATTGATGAAATAAATTCATTGATATATCCAAAAATGGAGTCATATATAAGCATAATTCCTATTGATTTCAATAAAGATAGTAAGATGGATTTAATCGTAGAATCAAATATTTTAAATGTTTACATTAATCCTTCAGAAGGTGGAACCATTTTTGAACTTGATTATAAACCTAGATCATATAATATATTAAATACATTGACAAGATGGGAAGAAGCATATCATAAAAAGGAAAAGATAGAGAAAAATAAAATCTTTATCGATAGATTCAGAAGAAGTTTGCTTCGGATAAGGTTTATGCATGATGATGTTTCTTTAGATAAGATAGCTGCAGATAATTACTATGAATTTTCTGATTTCATAGATGGAAAATATGATATAATTAAAAATGAAAAAGATGGAGATAAAGCAGTTATTGAACTTTTAAGAGAAGGATCTATTAAAGATACAGATTCTGATGAGAGAGTGAATTGTACATTAACTAAAGAATTAACTATTCAAAATAATAAAATAAATATATCTATTATCGGAGAATTATTAATTGGTTCAGATAATAAAGATTCTGTTGATAGAATTGTTGAACACTTGAATGTTGGTGTTGATATCCCTTTTTTCCTTAATGGAGATCCAAAAGAATTTAAATGGGAGAGCAAGAATATTGATAGTGAATTAATAGAAAGAAATTCAATAATTGATAATTATCAATTTTCAGGAGATCACTTTAAAGCTTATGATAATACTTATGATCTTTCATTTGAACTTAATATTAATTCTGATTTAGAATCAAAAATCTGTAAATTTCCTATAATAACGAATACATTTACGGATGAGGGATATCAAAATATTTTCCAAGGAATAAATTTAATACCCATTTTTAAAATAAAAAAGAAATTTAAAATCAATTTGAATTTGCAAATTAAGTAAATATAACTAATATAATTGATTTTAACTTCCGTACAATTTTTATAATCATTAATATTTCTGTCGAATTCAATATCTTTATATATAATTAAAACGAAAGTTAATATATAGTATAAATTTTGAATTGACAATTACTTATGAGAGACTACCGACACTTTCGAGAACGCTCCTCATGGTCTTTTAATAATAGTATATCATATCGAGAAAACCTTGATAGAAATAAGATCCTCAAAAATATACGTGATAAATTGATTGAAAAGAAATTTAAAGATAATATATAGAGAGTCAATAACTCATTCTTTATTCCAATAATAATTAAATCTTTTTTGATAAAAAAAGGATAATTAAAATATTGCATAGATAATAATCAATCTATAGAAGATTTAAATATTTTAAAATAGACATAATAACCAATTATAATTTAATAAAAGAGATGATTTGATATCCATTACTCTGATGATTTAAATATAAACCCTATTTATCAAAAAGTTGATGAAATTATAACTAGATTTATAGCTAGAAAAGAGAATATTGTTTTATCTTATAATGAAGACTTACTCTATATATTAAAAATGAAAAAAGGTGCATGTAAAATATTAAAATTATTTATAAGGTTAAAGTAAAATCCTGAAAATCCGAGAAGATATATTCTAGAATATCAATATAGAAGATTTTTTTCATTTAGACCTCTAGGATTAATAAGTTGGTTTATTCTTATATTCTTATTTTTATTTTTATCTCTCGCATCTGATATCAGATTTTCTGCCTTAAATTTTATAGTTTCTTCTATTGCCGATATATTAATTCTATTAATGTTAGGATTTATATATATTCAAGCACTAAACAAAAGGAATGAATTATTAAGAGAATTAGATAGTTTGGAAAAATTATCTATAAAAAAAGAAAATATAAGTAAAAACTTGTAAATTCATTTTAATTTTAAATTATTATTTTTTATTTAGTTCTTAAGGAAATTTATTCATCATTAGAAAATCCATAGTGTCCGATTAAGGGAACAAATCTCACACTTGTAATAGTTTTTGTTTTAAATTCACCTTCCAATTTTCGGATTTTATAAAGATTTTGTATATAATTTTTGGTTCCTGCTGGAATACATAAAATTCCCCCTATTTTTAATTGATTTTTTAAGGGAGGTGGAATTTTATTGGGAGATGCTGCGGTTACTAAGATTTTATCATATGGAGCTTCCTCGGGATATCCTAAAGTACCATCACCAAAGATAACAGTAACCCTCTCATTATAACCTGTTTTTTTTATATTTTCTCGAGCCCTATCAGCTAATTCTTTATATCTCTCAATTGAATATATATGACCTGGATTTTTATTTTTTTTAGTGCTTATGATTTCAGCACATAATGCTGCATGATATCCAGATCCCGTTCCTACTTCTAAAATTTTATCACCCTCTTCTAATTCAAGTATTTCACACATCATTGCATTCATATGAGGTGCGCTGATTGTCTGATCTGAACCAATAGATAATGGTGAATCTATATATGCTGAAGGTCTAGCTTTTTCTGGGAGAAATTCTTCTCTTGGAACTCTTAACATAGCATCTATAACTCTCTGATCAGTTAGGATTTTTCTTTCTATAAGACTTTCAACTAATTTTTTACGCTTTTCTTTATAATTCATAATTTAATATAATCCATTTGTCAAGAGTTATTTAAAATCAATATATTACTCTATTTTTACAATGATCGTTATAATTAAGATATTTAGATTTATTTTTTTTTAAAAATTAATGAATTTATCGATTTATAGCAAAATAAAAACCTATTTGATTAATTGAAGAAATAAAGTAAATTGAAGTTTTGATAATATTATGGACTTTAATCTTTCCAATATTTGAAATAATAGTTATAATTCTTGATTATTATATTTTTATCAGATCATTAAAATATAAAAAATCTTCTATTTTGAATAACCTAGAATTTGAGATTTCAAATATTATATTAAAAAAAGGAAGAATAAAATAACCTTAATCTATAAATCAATCTATATTAAGACCTTTATATATTCTATCATTAATTTTTACTTTTTTTTTTAAAAGTATATTCACTTCGATTGGTCTATCTTCTTTTTTTCTTATTATAGAGTGAATATTGTTCTTATTGATTGAGATTTCTTTAATAATATCGGTAGAATAGGTGTCTTTTCCAATTATAATAAGAGTATTACCCTCTTCAATAAGTATGTTCGTATTTTCGATTAAAATACAGGTCTTCTTAGTGTTTTCATTATAAGATAAAACCTTACCAATATATTGTTTTTTATAAGGAGAAATATTACCTCTTTTATTTAGTTCGATTTCTTCAATAGTTGGTTTTCTAAAATAAAAACCTGTATGAAAACCTCTATTATAAACAATCGATAGTCTTTTTATCCATTTTTCAACTTTTTGTTTTGTATATATTCCATCAAAATAGCTATCAATTGCTTCTTTATAACATTTAGCAACTGTTTTTACATATAAAGGACTTTTCATACGACCTTCAATTTTAAATGCATCAATATTTGCATCTATCAATTCGGGGATATATTCAATCATACATAAGTCTTTTGCATTTAGGAATAATTTTCCATCATATAGGATCTCATGATTCTCATCATCAATCATTGTCCATTCTCTACGACAAGGTTGTACACATTTACCTCTATTTGCAGAATATTCTATAGAATCACATATAGTTGCTGAGAGATAACATCTTCCACTTATAGATGTGCACATCGATCCATGGATAAAACATTCAACTTTACTCTTTTTTAAGCATTTTTTAATTCTTTTAATTTGCTTTAAAGATAATTCTCGTGCAAGCACAATTCTTTTGGCGCCCAAATTTTCATAGAATTTAGCACTTTCAATATTGGATATATTTGCTTGAGTTGATACATGAAAATCTAAATTATATCTTTTTGCCAAATTTATAGCAGCAATGTCATGAGCAATTACAGCATCAATATCAGCGTCTTTTGCCTCCCTAATTAAATTTTCTAAATCTTTCAATTCTGAATTATAAATTAAAATATTTGTACATAGGTATGTCTTTATTATTGGATCTTGACTATGGCAATATTCTACTAATTTATGAAGATCATTATATTTAAAATTTTCTGCTTTTAACCTCATATTGTATTTATCTATACCAAAATAAATAGCATCAGCAATATTTTTAATAAACTTCAAGGATTTCCAGTCTTGAACTGGAACCAATAATTCGGGAGTTTTTCTATTTATAGTCATTATAGATTCAAGAAAACTTCTTTAATATATGTAAATTTAATCAAAATATAATCATTTTTATTTAGTTATTTAACCTTATTAAGTTGAAATATAATGAAAGTTGTTTTATTTAATGGGAGTCCTCGAAAAGAAGGAAATACATATCATTGTTTAAATTTAGTTATGGAAGAGTTAATAAAAGAGGGAATTAAATGTGAATATGTTTGGATTGGAGGAGATAATTTGCAGGGTTGTAAAGCATGTGGAACGTGTAAAAAAAACATGGATGTAAAATGTATCTTTTCTAATGATAAAATGAATGAATATATTGAAAAAATGATTACAGCTGATGGGATAATTCTAGGTTCACCAACATATTTTGCAGATGTAACTTCTAATATGAAAGCTTTAATCGAAAGAGCAGGATTTGTGAGTAGGGCGAATGGTAATTTATTAAAACGTAAAATAGGAGCCGCTGTAGTTGCTGTAAGGCGTGGGGGGGGTATCCATGTTTTTTCCTCATTGAATTATTTTTTTTTGATTGCTGAAATGATTGTTATAGGCTCAAGTTATTGGAATTTAGGAATTGGAAGAGAATCTGGAGAAATATTGAATGATGATGAGGGTTTGGAAACATTTAGAACTTTAGGAAGAAATATTAGTTGGTGTCTTAAAAAAATAAAATGATTTTTCCAGATTTAAAAATTATATATTTCTCAAAAACTATTATATAACTTAAAAGAAATTATAAAAATTAATATAGAAAAAAGCGTAATTATTATAAAATATAAAGTTTATTAAATTATTATATTTCATAACTATAAAAAAGGTGTGTAGACCATAGGAAAAAATGAACTCTTTGTAAAACGGGTTTTTGAACTTATTAATGAATTAAAAATTCCTCTAATAGATGAAAGAGTTTACGATAAGGTTCAAATAAATGCTGGTAAAGGAATTGCTCATGTTATCTTTAAATTTGAAGAAGACGAAAGTGTTATTCGTGGATTTCTTGGTTTAGCAGAATACTTTCATACAGTAATAATAAAAAGAGAAGAAAAATTTTTCATTCCTCATGATAACTTGTTGTTCATTTTAGAGAGTACATAAAATATTTTTTTTAAAATTATTTTTTTAACTATTTTTATTCATTTGTAATGAAGTCTGAGAAGATTTTCATTATAACTCGAATAATCTATCTATTAAATTAATATATTTCAATTTTTTTTTCGTTTTAAACACTCTCATTCATTTATATTTTTTTTAGATTCATAATGTAATAAAAAATATAGAAAAAAAATGTAAAATATTTATAGGAAAACCATTATATAATTCAAAATCATTATCTTAAAAAAACAATATTAATGGTGAGATATTTGGGAAATGGCAAAGGACTAACTATTCTTGCGATTCTTTTAGCTATTGTAGGAATTGCTCTTGCTGGGTATCAATATATTAAAGAATTTATAATCCCGAGCTCAGAAGCTACTTCATTAGATAATGTATGGTATAATGAAAATCGTGATTATTATTATCCTAATGCTACTTATCATGCAATACCTGATTTACACATAATCATGAATGTAGAAACTGGTCAAAATATATATATTTTATTTGATTCACAAGCGGTATTAAGAGATTCTGGCTCATATGAATCACTTCAAGTAGTAATATATAATAATGGTGTGGCTATATCCGCCTCTTGGACACAAGTAGCTGATCAAAGATCTGGAGGGGGTGTTATAAGACATTCACTTACACTTCAATATTCTATCGATTCTTTAACTACAGGATCATATAACATTACAATTGCAGCTTCTACGGGAATAAGTACAGGATACCTCATTGGTAATAGAATAGAGGATTGTTCACTTTTAATAATGACTTATAATTAAAAAAAACCAACTCTTTTTTTTTTCTTAATTATTTTTAAAAAAAAAGGATACCAGATATTATTTAACTATTTAAATCCTTCTTCCTAATAATACTTAAAAGTATAAAATTTTTAATTATTCCTAAATAAGGACTTAATTTTAACAATATGAAGATACATTCTCTTTTTATTTTAAAAAATAGTGGTGCCTGTATTTATAGTAGGAATTTTACAAATCAAATTCAATATGACGTTAATTTAATTACTCCTTTTTTCTCTGCTATTTTTAGTTTTGCTGAAACTATAATTTCTAGGAAAATAGAAGTGTTAGAAATGGGAGGATTAAGATTTCTTTTTAAAATAAAAGACAATTTTATATTTGTTATTTTATCAGACTCAAATGTTAGTATATTATTTGCTGATACTAGGTTAGAAAGAATATCCGATTTATTTTTTGAGAAGTTTCCTGATACGGAATCTATCATAGATTATCAAGAGATTGAGGATATAAAATTTGATAAAGATGTTGACCAATATATTACTGGAAGAGATGATCAATTTGAAAATGAGATATTTTATGGGAAAATAATAAAATTATTCAGAAATATGATTTCAAAAAATGAAATTATTGGCGCTGCTGTTTTATCTACGGATGGAAATGTAGTATATTCAATGCTTCCTGATGAAATTTTAGCAAGATCCCTTAAAGAACTAGAAATACGATTTAAAGTTGGAACTGTCGAACTTCCAGAACTTTTTTATAGTTTAGAGAATGGACAAAAAGTATTTTCTAAGCTTGTGAAAATACCTTGGAAAAGAGACAACTTTTTAATTGTTTTATTATTTGAAAATAGTGTTCCTTTAGGAATGGCAGAGATGAATCTAAATAAAATAACAAAAGCAGTAATAAATTTATTTTAAAGAAATAATCTTTTAATATTCTCTCAGTTAATGTATATTAATGTATGATATTATTATTATAGGGGCTGGAATAGCTGGTTTAAGTTTTGCAAACAAAATATCAAAATATGCAAAAACCCTATTAATTGAGGCCAATAATAATTTTAATATAAGAACTAATATCTTTCCAGAACACAATAGATCATATTTAGAAGATGTTAATATTGAGGATAATGATATTTTTCCTTATAATCATATAAAAACAAATTATATGGGATATGATATAGACGGTATAATAAATTCAGAAGAATTTGGAGAACCTCTAGGAAAAGTAGTTCATACAGAAAATTTATTTGAGAAATTATTAAAGAATTTTGAATATATAGGAGGAATTATAAAATTAGGTGAAAAAGTAAAAAAAATCAATATAACTTCAAATAAAGTTGAAGTCATTACTAATAAAAATATAACATATATTTCTAAATTATTAATTCTCGCAACAGGTTCAGGGAGTTTTGAATTACAAAAACACCTTGGATTTAGTGTCCCTGATTCCTGTAATGGAATCTATACTCATCTATATGGATCAGAAGATATAATTAGAGATCATCTTGATTTTAGTTATCTTTTCCATTTAAATCCAAGAATTAGTAATTATGGACCATTCTTCTTTAATATAGGTAAAGGGAGAGTATATACTGGATTTCTAGGTGGTCCTAATGAGCCTGAAAATGAATTGAGGGATAAATTAGAAAGAATTTTACAGAATTATAAACCAATACAATCCTATATTAAAAAATTAAAATGGAAAAAAGATTTATTTATTAAAGTTAAAGTTTCAAAACATCCAATAGAAAAATATTCTCAGAGAAGAGTTCTAGTCCTTGGGGAAGCTGCTGGTTTAGTTACTGCTTTCTTTTATGAAGGATTTCTTGGTGGACTTATTTCAGCAGATATTGCTTTTAAAGTACTTAAACCAATGTTTCAAAATGAGAATGATTTCTCAAAAACAGATCTAAATAACTATGATAAAGAACTTAATCGAATTCTACTTGATAAATATTACAAAAATGGTTTAGCCTGTGAATATATGTTCTATAATCCTAAATCCTCTATAATGAAGCTTATTTGGAATAATTACACAGAATTAATTAATGAAAATAAAAGATTAAGAAAGGAAATTTGGGAAGCATATAGACTCCAAGATATTATTAATTATGATATCAATAGGGATAAATGGGCAGGAGAACAATTGTTTAAAAAATTACCTGCTATTTCAAAAATTACATTAGGACCTAAATTTCTAAAAGCTTTTTTAAAATTTTAGATTTAATTGAAATATTATTACTTATTTTGAATATTATTATTGATTGAATTAATAATTTTTAATTTGCTTCAAGATCAGTTTGTAAAATATAAGTGCTCATCAAAGCCAGTTTCAGCTATTAGATCTTGTCCAAGTTTTTGTATTTTCTTTTTTGATGGATGTTGTAAAATTCTTCTGGCTATTTTAACAACTTTAGCTATTTTTGAATCAGAGAATCCTTTTATTATATTATCATAGCGAGAAAATGAAACCCCTGCTGTATAAACACCTGCATGTCCATGTGATGCTTGTGATGAAACCTGCCAATGTTCTACTTTTAATTCAATATTTTCTAATAAATGACTACAAAAAAACCATTCTAAATAACTATCCATTCGATTATCTTTTCTTTTTGTTTCTTTTAAGAATTTCAGTGCTCGTTGAAGTCTATCTGGGTGTAATTGTTTATATACTCTTTCATAATTAGGAGCCATTTTTTCTTTAACATGAAGTTTAATTTGACCTAGTATTTCTTCTACTTTTTGTGCTCTTTCATTGCTGATTTCGTGTTGAATTGATTGGATATGTTGTTCTATTATTCCTTGATCCTCCTCTGAACCATCTTCCTCTCCAATATCTTGAGTGTCAGTTGAATTAGAGTGCTGAATTTCTGGGGGTAGGTTATATATTTCTTTTGGGGGTAAATTAAATAGTTCATTTAATTTTGAGGGATTATTCCTTACATCATCTAACTTTTCTTTTATTTCTCTTGCATTATATCCTATTTGAGAAAGAAAAAACTGAGCTGAATAAAGTTGGTTTTCAAAGGCTTGATTTTTAGTATAATTACCATTGTCGCTGCCAAATTCCTTTTCTAAATGTTCATCAGCAATCAAACTTAATTTTTCTTCATTTATGTCTTCCAATTTAAAATTATCCAATTCTTCTAGAATCTTATCTATTTGTTCTGGCATTAAATAAGTTAAATTACCTGTTGGCCCTATAAGATGTGATATTTTCTCCATTTTTTGAAGTTCAACAAGCAAATCTTCTTTGTTCTTGGATAAAGAGGATTTTAAAAAAAGCGCTAATAAATTCTCATTAAATCCTGCAACTATCTTAAGCATATTCTCATCGAAGGATTCTAAATGTGCTTCAAATTTCTGATATTCCTTTACTTCATTAGGTAAATTCAAATTAAATACAGAAACATTATCAATAATAAAATGTATAAGATCTTGTTTTTCCATCTAAATCAGAAGTTTTTATTTGAATAATTTTCTTTAGATTTATTTCTTCAATTCTAAATAATCAATAAAAATATTGTATTAAAAAATTATCATTTTAATAAATGTAATTTATAATTTTGTTTTTAACTCATATAATCATAATTTAGAATACTAAAAAAAGAAAAAAATAATGGTGTTTCTTAATTATATTATCTAATTATTAAAATAAATTCTAATAACATTTTTATTTCAAAAAGATGAGTAAAGAAACACTTGGAAGCTACCAATTAAGACATTATCCTAAATTTCCACATATTGGTGTTGGTGGTTTATTGATTAGGGATAACCACCTTTTATTAATTAAGAGAAAATATAATCCTGATGCAGGGTGTTGGAGTATCCCTGGAGGGCATTTAAAGCTTGGAGAAAAAAATAAGGATGCTGCAGAGCGGGAGACATTGGAAGAAACGGGGATTAAAGTAAAAGTAGTCCATTTAGCAGGAATTCTTGATAAGATTATGTATGACGAAAATGGATTAATTGAATATCATTATATATTAATTAATTATTATGTAGAACAAATAGATGGTGATGTTAATCAAAAACCTATTCCTGATGATGATGCATTAGATGCTCGTTTTGTACCAATAGATCAACTTAAAAATTATAAATTAACAGATTCTATGAGAGAATTATTAGGTAAAATAAAAATTGGATTTTAATTTAACATCAATATACCTTTATACTATTAATTTTATTTAAGGTTTCATAAATAAAAATCAACATTACCATAATTATAGAAAAAGACTCTTTGAATGAATTGTTCTTAATTTAGAAAGCTCTAAATTCTTTATAATTTTCATTTATATCTTGAATAATAGAAAAAGTATATAATTTAGAACTAAGGGAAAAAAAATATAATCTTAATCATATTATTTTAATAGATAACAAATATAAAAGAATGATTATATCGAGGATAAACTCTATTGACAACATTAATGAAACTAGCGAGAGATGGAAAAATAACAACAGAAATGCAATTAGTTGCAAAAAAGGAAAATTTAGACGTTGAATTTATAAGGAAAGGAATATCAAACGGAAGGATAATTATCCCTAGATCAAATAAAAGAGAACTCAAATCACCAATTGGTATTGGAAAAGGATTATTTATAAAGATAAATGCAAATATTGGCTCCAGCAAAACTGTTTTTAATATTGAAGAAGAAGTAGAGAAGGCTGAGGTTGCTGTTAAGTATGGTGCAGATACAATCATGGATTTAAGCACTGGAGTTACAGAATCCGATATAAAACTAATTAGAAAAAGGATTTTAGAGAGAATTAATGTACCTATAGGAACAGTACCAATATATCAATCTGCATTAAGAGCCTTAGAAACAAAAGGAGCAATTATTCATATGAATGAAGATGATTTTTTCAATGTTTTAGAAGAACAAGCTAAAGAAGGAGTAGATTTTTTTACCATCCATGCAGGATTAACAAAAAATATAATTGATTATTTAGTAGATCATCCACGTACTATGGGAATTGTTTCTCGGGGGGGAACATTTTTAGCCGCTTGGATGCTCCATAATAAAAAAGAAAATCCATTCTATCAACAATATGATTATTTACTTGAAATGGCACAAGAATATGATTTTACTCTTTCACTGGGGGATGGATGTCGCCCTGGTTGTATATTTGACTCTACAGATTATATTCAAATAAGAGAGTTAATGGAAATTTCAAATTTAGTAAAAAAAACTTGGAAATCAAATATACAAGTTATGGTTGAAGGACCTGGACATGTACCGGCTAACCAAATTGAAGAAAATATAAGGATTCAAAAATCCTTATGTAATGAAGCTCCCTTTTATGTATTAGGGCCATTAGTCACAGATATTGCTCCGGGTTATGATGAAATAGTTAGTGCTATTGGAGGTACAATTGCAGGATTAGCTGGTGCAGATTTCCTATGTTATGTAACTCCCTCGGAGCATTTAGCTTTACCAAATAAAGAAGATGTAAAGAGAGGTGTAATTGCATCAAAAATAGCGGCTCATTCTGTTGATATTGCTAAATATGGAGAACGGGCATCAAAATGGGATTATGATATGGATATAGCTAGGAAAAATTTAGATTGGAATAATATGATAAAATGCTCAATTGATCCAGAAATGGCAGATAAAATTCATTCTAGAAATGGAAAGTCAATTGATGAAAAAGTTTGCAGTATGTGTGGTGAATTTTGTGCAATAAATCTTCTCAAAAACGCAATAGATAAAAAAAAGTAGCATTTTTTTTTACCTTAAATTGTTCTAAAAGTGTACCTCAAAGCTTTTTATACACAATTTGCTTAAATTTACTAATTATGTTAAATATAAATTCTGATGAAAAAAAGAAGGGAACTATAATAAAAATAGTAAAAGACAAAATTACAAATAGTGTTACAAGAATAATATCATCAGAAATATCTATGAAAACAAATTTAGCTCGAAATACAATTAAATATCATATTGATAAATTATTAAACCATAATCAAATTTTCCTAATAAAAGAAGGGCGAAAAAATAAATTATATTCTAAAGATTATTCTTTCTCTTAAAATTGAATGAAATAAATTCTATAAAATGTAAATAATTTCTCTATTTAATGAAGTTGAGTAATATTTTTAACAAGTATAATATATCTTCAGATTGTTTTCCAAATAATCGAATCATTGGTTCTTTTCCTATAGCTCCCTTATCCCAAATTATATCAGGAATACGTCCAATTTCATTAACACATTCCTTAATTAGCCATTGCATAGTTGAATTTTCTTCATTCCTTATGTTTTGTGATTGTTGTTGTCTATTTATTTCTTTTATCTCTAAATCGGATGAATTTTTTATTTTTTCTATTAGTTCTGGAGTATATTTTATATTCATAACAATATTAATTGAATTATCAAATTCTTTAGTCTTTAATAATAATCTTGCGGTATGATTAGAAACTCCAAATTTAATATCTCCACATGCTTTTGGATATCCTTCGATAATTGTAATTCTTCCCTCAATTGCGGCAATATCTTTTTTACTTTTAGCCTCTGGAATACTCATTGAAATATTTGTTCTAACTTCTGGTATTAATTTACAAAATTCTTCTTTACTAGAAAAAAAATCATAGATTTGTCTAACTTGTTCCAAAACACTTTTTTTTTCCTTATTTAAAGTAGATATTGTCATTATTTTACATTAGAATATTATATTTTTCGATAATAAAAGCTTTAATTTCACTTTACTCGATCAAAAGCCCATTTTGCTTTATCATCAAGACCTAAAGCTTGATATGATTTACCTAAATATTTAAATGCTTCAGGATAATTAAAATTTTCTTTTATTAATTTAAATAAAAAACTGATTGCTATATCATATTTTTTTCTTAAAAAATTAATTTTTCCTCTGAAGAAAATAATAGTTTCTTTATTATAAATTTCTGATTCTTCTTCATAATCATCTAATTCATCTAGAGCTTTTTCATATTCTTCATTTTTTATAAAAAGTTTAATTGTCTCAATTAATTTTAAGAAATTAATTTTTTTACTAATTTTATCTATTTTTTGAACACTTTCTTGCATAATTTGCGACTTTAATTCTTCAACTTTTTCTTTTTCTTTTTGTTTTTGATATAATTTAAATTTGTTAGCTATATTTTCATTATAAGGAGAATTACATAAAGGACAATTAAATGATTGATCAAGCCACTTTCTCAAACAAATTATATGTAATTTATGACCATTTGGACATTCTTCATAAGAATCTGAACTATCATCAATTTGCTCATGACAAATTATACAGGAAGGCATATTATAACATCAAGTTTTTTATAATATTAATATATATATCATACTAATAGAAATAACTATTTTTAATAGTGTTTTTTTAATTAAATTGTCACTTTATTTAATATAATAAACTTTTAAAAAATAGGAGAAAAATCTTGTCTGGAAATCTAACATTACTGTTTAAAGAGTTATGTGATAATTTTTTCAATGTTAATAAAGATGTCGAGGCTATAATTGTTTCAGATATTGATGGATTAATAATTTTTGGTGAAAAAAGAGAAGATATTGATATTGAAATTATTTCAGTACTCACATCAATAGTTAATCCCGTTTTAGAAAGAATAAGAGATGAGTTTGCATTTCAGCAATTTGGAACTGCTAGTTTTGATACTAAAGATCATCGTTTATTATTTATTTCAGTGGTTAATAATGCTACGTTAAGTCTTGTTGTGGATCCAAGTGCCTCATTAGATAAAGTTACTTCATATGCTTATTTTTTAGCAGAAAAAATTGCCCAAATGTTAACAACAGAAAAATCTGGTGATCAAATCCAATTAAATATCCCTAATTTTGAATATGAAGCAAAACGGACAGATAGACTAAAAAATCAGATATACCAAATGAGATTGGATCGTGGGGGAAAATTTCGCTTTAAGTTCATTATAATTGGACAACATGAAGCAGGAAAAACCTCTATAGTCCGTAGATTTGTAGATAATAAATTTTCTCACGATTATAGAGCGACAATTGGTTTAAACATATTATCACATTCTATTGAATTTCTAGGTAATGCAGTTAAATTTTCTATATGGGATATAGGAGCACAGAAATATTTTAAAAGATTTCGCAAAACTTACTATTTAGGAGCACAGGCGGCTTTTATAGTCTTTGATCTAACAAATAGAGATTCATATAATGTAATAAATGAATGGTTTGAAGAAATTGATGAATTTTTGAATACAGAAGAACTACCAATTGTAATCGTGGGGAACAAATCGGATTTGAAAGAACAAAGAGTTGTTGATTATCAGGAAGGTGTAAGGATTACAAATGAACTAAGTGAAAAAGGAGTTGCAACCGTTTCATATATCGAAACAAGTGCTTTAACAGGAGAAAATATAGCTGATGCTTTTAGATTAATCTCTTATCATTATATTATTAAAAATAAAGAATTTGAAGAAGAAAGATTAAAGAAAGATATAATATCTGAGATAACTTCGATTCTATCTCAAAAAGAAAAATTAATTATTTCTTTTGTAACAGAAAATCAATATTGGAGTCCAGGTTTGCAGATTTTAAATTCAATTGCTTCAGATTTTGAATTAGATAAGTCAATAGAAGAACTAAAGGAACGATTATATAATTATACAAATGGATTGGTTTTGAAGAATAATATCTATGATAATATAGATATTGAAAATTCAGATGCTGTATTTTGTGTTTTTGATGCAAGAAACAGAACACAAGTACCTTCAATATGGAGGGAAATTGTAATAAAAATCATCAAAGATATAGAGGAAAAAAAGGTTATATTGATTGGAATCCGAGTAAATGAGACAACTGATTGGTCTAGTATATTAGAGCAATTTAATATAAATGAATATTTAGAAAAAAAGATGATTTCACTTCTCTTTTTTAAAATTGGAAATGAGTATAGACTTGAAATCTTTGACCAATTAAAAGTGATGTTTAGTACAATCGGTAGTTTATTATAATCCATTAATAATCTATTATTTTCTATTTTTCTTCTTCCTTTTTTCTCAGTTCTACTTTTTTTTGTTGTTCAACAATAACATTACTTATAAATTGAGTAGTTGAATAAGCAGATTCAGCTTCTCCAAGAGTTAAATCCTTTAACTCCTCATTAATCTCTTCTGCATCTTTAGCAGTAAATCCCATTTCATTCATAACATAATTTTTTGCTGTTGCTTTATGTCTTTCTGACCTTAATTCCGCTCGTTGAAGGTAATAATGACTAGTCATATGTAATATAGTACCTCCATCACCATAATTAAAAATAATAACAATAGGGTCTTCACCATATTTCTCTTTCATTTCCATACTCTTAACTAATACTTTTACTTTCTCTTCATTGACTATATATATTGGATATGACGAAGATTCAAGCCACCAAATAGGTTCCTCATCCGCTTTGAATAATCCTTCTAAGAATTTATTATTTTTATCAACAACTTGCACTGCTACACAATCATCTCCTGTTGGTCTCTGATTATATTTAACATATTCTGGAAAAATTTTCTCTAAAATATTTAATAATGCCCAATCTGTTGTGAATAAAAATCCCCCTTTTTCAACAAACTCTTTTATTTTTTCCAAACCTTGCTTAATTTTTCCTGGACAATTAATAATTAATATTTGATCAGATTTTAATTCAATTTGGTTAATTTCATTTGGCTGAATTAAAACCTATGGAACATTGATCATATCTAAAACATTTTCTACTCTATCATATGTGCCTGCAACTATAATTATAGAGGATTCTTTAACCTTTTTAAGAATCTCTAAGTCTATAGAGTGTTCTTTTTCCATTCTTTTTTCCATAATTTTAGCTGAAGCCTTGTAGGCTTTATTCATTTCTTTAAATCCCATATTTCTAACATTCTAAATTTTATGAATATAATATTAAAAAATAAAATCATGTTAATATTAATTTTTATTCATTTATTTATCATAGAAATGTTTAAATCCTTAAATATCAAGATAAATTCTTAATTATATTATTTATAAAAATTAATTTATAAATAATAAAAAAAAATCTACTATAAAATAAAATTAGATGACTTAAGAATGAGATTTTTCAATTTAAACAAATTAAAATATATATCTATAATTTCATGCATTTTAATTCTATTATTTTCATTTTCAAATTTTAACTCAATGAATATGAACAAAGATACAACAACCACCTCCTTTTCAGATAACTTAAAAATATCTCAGATAGAAAATTATTTCTTTGATGGTTTAAATATAAGACATGTCATTGAGTTCTCAGATGAAAGTGGAACCTCAGATATCACTTATTCTAAACAAACTGAAAATTTTTATGGAGTAGCCTGGACAGTCACTGCTGGAGAACCTGAATATAGCACTTGGATTACAGATATAGATACAAGAATTATGAACGGTCAGGTTGGTATTAGTTTTGAAGTAGACACTCATACACCCTTTTGGATTTTTACAAATTGCTCTGCAGGTGATGAAATCCCAATTTCTGTTGATGGAGAAGGTGATCATGCTTTTAATGTAACAGATGAATTAACATATAATTTACCGGGATATGGACCCATAGAACTATGGGAACTAAAAGATTTAGATAATCTCGGAGGAATTGCGTGGTATGATAAAATTGATGGATTTCTAATAAATGGTACATTCGTTTTTGCCGGTGGTTCTGAAAGTTATAATTTTACGTTTATGGATTCAAATGCTCGATTTAAAGATATTCTAGATCCTTTTTGGGATCCTACTCCATCAAATCAAATTGTAAAACCAGGTACATACTTTACTTACAATGTCCATGCTAATGATTTAGGAACTATCGACCGATATGAGATTAATGATACTGATTCATTTTATATTAATAGTAATACGGGTTTGATCATTAATAATACAATATTAGAATTAGATGTATATGGATTAGAAATAATAGCTTATGATGCGGCTAATAATACATGTGGAGCAATAATAAAAATTACTGTTGGTAACATACCTAAATCATCAGATATACCGGGATATGAGCTCAATATATTCATAATTACTATGATTACATCGATATTTATAATAATATTTTATAAAAAAACCCAAAAATAGCTAAAATTTATTCTTTTTTTTTTATTAAATTCTCTTATTTTCAATATTATTATCTAATATGAATTAAAAGTTTTAAATATAAATAAGTTAATTTTCTATTCATATATGCCAAGAATGTAATAATAGTTTTATATAAAGAAATTTAATCTTATAATTTTGAAGAATTACACTTTTAATTGGTTTTTTAATATATTAGAAATTAAATCTCCCATTTCCTGAGTTGAAAGTGTTTTTAATTCTTTATTTTTAATATCTATAGTTCTACCTTTATTAAGAGAAATTTCAACTGCCTTATTAATTTCTTTTCCTATATCTTGCATATTAAAAGACTCTTCCATCATTAGTTTTACACTTAAAATAGTTCCTATGGGATTTGCAATATTTTGTCCAGCAATATCTGGGGCTGAACCATGTATCGGTTCATATAAAGATACTTGACCGGGATGGATGTTTCCACTTGAAGCCATCCCTAGACTACCCACAATAAAGGCACCTTCATCACTGATGATATCACCAAATAAATTTCCTGTTACAACTGTTTGAAAATTATATGGTGTTCGAATCAACCATTGACAAAATGCGTCAATATAATAATTTTCTTGTTCTATATTTGAATATTGCTCTCCAATATCCTTAAAAATATTCCTCCACATTTGACTTGGTTTTAAAACATTTGCTTTATCAACAGAAGTGATTTTTGTATGTTTATGTATTTTAGCAAATTCATAAGCATATTTTATTATCCTCTCACATCCTTGTTTAGTATAAATCATACTATTTACAGCAACTTCATCTTTTAAAAAACCTCCTATATTAGCATAAAGACCCTCTGTGTTTTCTCTAACTATTATAATATCAATACCATCACCGATAAATTCTTCTTTAAGTGGACATCGATCTTTTAATTGGTCATATAGCTTAATTGGTCTTAGATTTACATATAGGTCTAATTCTTGTCTCAATCTTAAAATAGCTGATTCTGCAACTCCTTGAGGTAAATCTGGCATTCCGATAGCTCCAAAAAGTATTGCATCTGATTTTTTTATTATTTCAAATGATTTTTCTGGCAAACTTTCTCCTGTTTTTTTCCATATATTACCACCGACAGGAGCTTCTTCAAACTCAAGTTCTATATCTGTATAATTAGAAATTGTCTTTAATATTTTTATTCCCTCATTAACAACTTCAGGACCTATCCCATCCCCTTTAGTTATTGCTATTTTTTTTTTCAAAATAAAATTCCTTATTATCTATTATTATTTCTATTGAGAATTAAAAATTAATTTTCCAAATTAAGAATCCTAAAATAAATTTGTGAAACGAAATATGACTAATATGATTTTTTCTAAATATTGACTTTAATATCTTTACACAATTATTCAGTATATCAATAATAGATAATTCTTTTTTAGTAAAGATTTGATATTAATTACTTATTAATAAGGATTGGTTGGAATAATATTCCAGAACCCTATTTAGGAGAGTCTAATTCATATAATCAATCAGAGACCCTACATTTTATAAATAAAAGAAAAATCTCTGATCTAATCGCTCAGAACTATGTATGCATTGGTTCTTCAATGACTTCAGCTTTTTGTCGATCAGTTGAAATTTATAAAATTATTAACCCAATTATTTATTTTGGAAGATTTAGCACAATATTTATATATTTGTAATGAGTATTATTATATAAGGAAGTTTATAGTAATATATTTAAACTTCAACAAGACCTATAAAAATATAATTGTGGAGGAATAAATAAAATGGCTAAAAAAGTTTTTGCATGGTCGCCAATTCGCAAACTAATGAAAGATAATGGAGCAGAAATGGTTGCAAGAGATGCTGTAGATGCTTTAATTGATTATTTAGAGAAATTAGCTAAAGTAATGACAAATAAAGCATTAGAAATGACAAGACATGCAGGAAGAAAGAAATTAACTGACGTAGATATGAATTTGGCGATGAATTTAAAATAATAAAGGGGTATTTCCTTTTTTATTTCATCAAAAAATATTTTTTCTTTTTTTTTTATATATTTTGTTATGTGGACAAATTTTTTGTCAGGGTTTTGCGTAATTAAAAATGTCAAT
>CAZGJX010000068.1:0-23961 GCA_964525635.1 uncultured archaeon | reverse complement strand
GGAAATGAAAGAATAGAAAACTTAAAAAATAAAAAACGCATAAGTTAAGTTAGTATTATATAAAATCTATTAATCTCATTTTCATTAAGAGAATTATATAAATTCTAAAATTAGATTATCTTTCTTTTTTCCGATATTTCTAATTACCTATCTTATTATATTTATTTATAATTAATCATCAGTAAATTATTACTTTTTCCTTATAATTTTAATTACATTTAAATTTAATTTTTATTTTTATATTAATAACCATGAAGGAAAATGCCTTAAAGGCTGTGATAGAGGAGTATGAAAGCCTATTGACTTCATTGGATAATAATCTTGAGGATTATTATATAAAGAATCTAAATAATCTTTCAAAAGGCACTAAACTAAATCATTTAATATCTATAAGTAAATTATTTGAGTCTGAAAAACAAAGAACAGAGAATAGAAAGGTAAATAAGAAAAATTATTCTTTAGAAAAGAATAAGATTTAATCATTATGGATCTTTTGAAAATATACCTGATAAATACAAATCTATTTTCAATTCTAAGGGATTAGTTACCATCCCACAGATTAGTAAAGAGATCGGCTTCGATAGGAAAACTATTTCTAATAGAATAAGAATAGGGCTTTTTATGTCACAGACAATTGTGGCAAAAATCAAAAAATTGATACAATTAAAGAGCAAATTTGCTCCAAAAGAATGTGAAGTGGCGATGATTGCTTTAGATCAGATTCCCCGTCAGAGGACTAAACAACGATCTTCTTATACTGGTATAATATCACATCCTATTTTAGAAAATATTTTTAGAAAAATATTACTTAATCTAGGTATTATCTCCCATCATGAAAAATTCATTAATAAACCATATAGCTATCATCGAATAGACACCTCTATTGAAATTATTTCACCAAAACAAAGAAAATTAATTAGATTGTTAGATCCTGAGATGGTGAAGTGTTTAGGATTAAATTTTAGAGAAATAAGAGAAATATATATTGATTTTAATATACCATCTAAAAGACATATTGGTGTAATTTTAGATAAAATAGAAAAATATGCAAAAGAAGGATGTTTACTCTTTATAGCTTTTTATGGTAAATATAGCAATAAGATTTTTCAGTTGACACGAGAGTATTTAGTTTCTTTAGATAATGATACATATAAAAAAGATAATATTTTTTTTATTGATATATTAGATTTAGCTAAATTATTTTTAGCTTCTTTAGATAAGGATGTATATAACAAATATGTAAATGATTTAGTCTCACTCAATACACTAATAATAAATTCTTTGCAATTTAAAGAGAATTCAATTGAAGATTTGGAGCATAATTCTGAAAATGCTATTTATGAACTAGAATCATCAAATACTTTTTACTTGGAGTAAATTTTAAAATATATCTTTATCTTAGATGTCAAGAAAACACTAGGATGAGATATATTGAAAAAATAGAAATAGACCTTAAAAAGCCAAGATTATAGAGATTAATTGTTTATATTTTTAACTTATACTGAAAAAATTATTATAGTATTTTTGTTTTAAGGATATTATGAGAAGGAATAATTTTATACCTAATAATAATGAATTTGAAATATTTGGGGAATCAAATTCTGAATTAGATAGATTATTTGTTAAGAAAGAAAATAAAAATAATAACTTATTCTTCAAAACAGGCACTACTATTGTGGGTTTATGCTGTAAAGATGCTGTAATATTGGCAGCAGATAAAAGAGCCTCTATGGCTTATTTTGTTGCGAGCAAGACCGCAGAAAAGATACATAAAATTCAAGATCATCTTTTTTTATTAATCGCTGGATCGGTAGCAGATGCACAATATTTAGTTGAAAATCTAAGAGCTCTAACTTCTATTTATCAATTAGAAAAAAAAGTCCCTATTCCTGTTAAATCTGCAGGAAAATTGTTATCACATATTCTTTATCAAAATAAAATTAATCCTTACTATGTTGGGTTAATTTTGGGAGGAGTAACAGAAAAGGAAGGGCCTAGTCTTTTAGATATTGGAGCATTAGGCTCAATCTTACCTGAAAAGTATTGTGCTGTTGGTAGCGGACAAAATTTTTCCTATGGTGTACTTGAAGCAAAGTATAAAGATGGATTATCAATCGAAGAAGGTAAAGAAATAGCAATTATATCTGTTAAATCATCAATTATTAGAGATATGGCATCAGGAAATGGCATAGATGTAGTGGTGGTTAAAAAAGATGGACCTGCAGAAAGAAAGTTTATTTCCATAGAAAATGGAGGATAATCTTTCAAATAAATCAATAAAATAATCAAAAAAAACACCTATACATCTATACATGTAAAAATAATAAATAAACAACAATTTCTACACCTTTTTTGGATTATTTATTGATAATTATATAAATAGGTTGTATTTAGTTTTTTCTTAGAATTTAATTATAAATAAAGAAGGTGCAAGAAAGAATATCTCTATAATTTAATATCCAATTACTTTTTGAAATATTTAGATATTTTATTTTTATGCTTTGTTCTAACTTAAAAACTTAATGAATAAAATTTAAAAATCTTAAATATAATAATCTTAAATAATATCTTAATAAAAATTAATTATACTTAATTATCTTAGAACGATAAAATATTAATTTCTGGAAAAACACATGTCGTATCGGATATTAGTAGATCTATCTCACAAAGAAAAGGTAGAATTCCCAGAACTCACTTTGGGAGAAGATTTATATGAAATTGATTATATAGACAAAAATGAAGGACCAATTGATTTTGAAGCCCTCGAAGATTATGATGTTTTATTTATTGGAAATATAAAACATACACAAGATAAAAAAAATGATAAATTTACTCCTGAAGAGCTAAAAGCAATAAAAAGATTTGTAGGAGAAGGTGGAGGATTATTTCTATCTAGTGGAGCTAATGGTGATAGAGATATACCTATGAAAAATGGTTCAATTAGAGTTTTATATAAGATAACTGGTGTAAAAAGATTTTGGAATGGTATGCTTCAAGAAGCATCTTCTAATTTCTTAGTAAAGAAACATAATTTATTATTTACTGATTTATATTCACATCCAATTACAAAAGGTATATCAGAAGTTGTTCTCCCTAATTGTACTTTCCTAAGTATTACCGAAGATGAAGTAGATGATCTAATCTTAACTTCTGAAAAAGCAGAATTCAGATACCAAGATGAATCAGTTGATCAAATTGGAGCAGTTCCCGTTTGTGTCATTAGTGAATTTTACACTGGTAGGGCCTTCACAATAGGATCATCAGATTTCCTATTAGAAGATAATGATTTTGGACTTGACGGTGGGGATAACTTAAAATTCTTTCAAAATATTATAAAATGGTTGTGTTTTGAGATTTAGTATTTATCAAGATTAAATTACATCTTAATTATTTGATTATTTATCTTTTATTTTAAAAATCCAAATTTATGTAAAATTTAAATAATTTTACTTTATTATCAAGACAATTTGATTTAAAACTTCATTAACATTAAAATTTAATGATATGAGTTTTTATTTTGGTCGTCCTGATGCATATATTGCATGGAAAAATGAAGAAATTCTTAAAAGATTTGCAAAATACCGTGGAATTATTGATGGAAAGCAAATAGCTCGTTATTTGATAGCAAAAACATTAGAATGTGAATATAATCCTGAAGATAGTTTAGAACATTTAATAGAAGTAAAGAAGCAGAAGAGTAAAGAATTTAATGAACTTATTATTAGAGATACTAAAATACTAGAAGAAAGAGAAGTTATAAAAAAATCATATATTAATTTATTAGAGGATATAGCATATAGATATCTCAAAGATTGTATATTCTGCGAAAGGAAATGTCGAATTAATAGGATTGATGGTGAAAAAGGATTTTGTTTAATTCCTGCCGATTCTTATGTTTCTTCATCATTTCTTCATTATGGGGAAGAAAGTGTTTTAGTTCCTTCAGGAACTATTTTCTTTCAAGGATGTAATTTTGAATGTGTTTTTTGTCAAAATTATGATATTTCTCAAACTTGGAAAGGAAAAAGAGAGATATCAGAAATTGCAAGAAAAGTGAATGCAATTGATTTATCTAATATTGCATTAAATTTAGCAAATAAAGGAGCTTTGAATATTAATTATGTGGGAGGAGATCCCATTCCAAATATTCATACAATCATAGCAAGTTTAAATCATCAAACCACAAATATTTGTCAGCTGTGGAATTCTAATTTTTTTTTGACTGAAGAATCATTATCCTTATTAATCGACATTATGGATTTTTGGTTACCTGATTTTAAGTTTTCAAATGAATGTGGTTATAAATATTCTGGAGTGAAGAATTATTTTGATATCATAGCTAGAAATCTTAAAAGAATTCATGATGAGGGGAGTGGTGAGATAATAATCCGTCATCTTGTTTTACCTAATCATGTAGAATGTTGCAGTAAACCTATTTTGGAGTTTATAAGTAATGAAGTTCCCAAATGTGTTGTTAATATTATGGGGCAATACAGGCCAGAATTTAAAGCTCATAAGTTTTCAGAAATAGATAGAAGACCCTCCTCAGAAGAAATGCGAATAGTTAAAAAATATGCAACTAAATTAAATCTTTTATGGGAACCTGTATCCTGAGTTTATTACTACTATTAAATCTAAAAAAATGGAAATATCTAAATGTATTTTTATTGGAAAATCTTAAAATTAAAAAAAAAAAAGAAAAAATAAACTTTTATTTTTTAGGTTTGAAAATCAAAATCGCGATACTTAAAAATAACGCTGTTAAGACGAGTAGCATTATAAAGTCAAACATTACATCTCCCAACCCTAAGCCATTAATCATTATTGCTCTGGAAACATTTATGGAATATGTCATTGGTATCGCAACTGAAATCCATTGGAATATCTCAGGAAAGCCATCTATTGGAAATATAAAGCCTGAAAAGAACATGAATGGTATCAAGATAATTGGGATGAATTGAAAAGCTTGAATGTCCGTTTTAGCAAATGATGCCGCTAGAATTCCAATTCCAATACAACTTAACGCATATATAAACAGTACTAAATATAGTAATAATAAACTGCCAACGATATGTAAATTAAATAGAAATACGCTAATTGTTAATAATAGGGAACTCTGGATTAAAGCTATTATTGAATTACCTAACATATACCCTAATAATATATCTGCTTTACTTGTCTTCGCAGCTACCACACGATAAAGTGTCCCTGTAGTCTTTTCTTTGGTAAATCCTCCAGTTACATTTAAAATCATGAAGAGCAGAATTGCAAAACTTAAAATTCCTGGAGCTAATGTATCAATAGGCCGGAAATCAGGACTTCCAGCTACGTAATCATAATTTAATTTTAAATGAGTAGTATTGCCGATAGCATTAGAGATACTATTTAACATTTCAACTATTGATGATTGAACTGCCGCAGCGGCCTGGACTTCACTTGCATCTATTAAAATCTCTAAGTTTATCTCACGATTTGGATAAGGCATATCTTCAGTAAAATTCTCTGGAAAAATTATTAAAGCATAGTAATTATTACCTCCATATATTTTACTTTTTTCATTTACTAAAGAAAAATTAGCTATTGGAATTTCAGATACTCTAACACTTTCACTTTTTTTTAATGATTCAATTCCAATTGATGAAAAATATGTATCATTAAAAAATGGGGGAATACCTGTTCCTCCCTCATCAAAATTTACTACTTTAATTGGTATATTTTTTACACCCTGACCGAAACCATACCCAAAGATAAGCATCATAAAAATAGGCATAAATATTAAAAGTCCAAATGTACGACGATCTTTTATAAGGGATTGCATATTTTTTTTTGTTATGGCAATTATTTGTTGAAATCCCATTATTTAATCCCTCCTATGTTCTCTGATATACTAATTTGTTTATTCCAATGTATAAAAACATCCTCCATGGAAGGTAATTCTTTTGTATTATTTTTCTCCTGTATTTGTTTTTGCAATTCATGAGGTTCACCCGAAACTATAATTTTTTTGTTAATAAAACCAATTCGATCACAATGTACAGATTCAGCTAAATAATGTGTTGTTATTAGAATTGTAGTTCCTTGTTCTGTTGATAATGTTTTAAAATAATCCCAAAAAGTATAGCGTAATTCTGGATCGATTCCAACAGTTGGTTCGTCTAATATAAGTAATTTGGGCTTATGTAATAAAGCAACAGCTAAGGATGTACGCCTTTGCATACCTCCAGAACATTTATTTAATACTCGATTCTTAAATTGTAATAAATCAACAAGTTTAAGAATTTCTTGTATAGAAGATTTTAAAAAAGCAGTTGATATATTATATAATTTTCCAAAGAATTGCAGGTTTTGTATTATTGATAAATCCATATATAGTGAAAGATCTTGAGGTACATAACCAATAGATCTAAGAATATTAGATAATTCTGAAGGAACTGAATGACCTAACATTTCGATTTTAGATCCATCATCAGCTTTCAAAAAACCAAATAAAATATTAATAGTTGTTGTCTTTCCTGATCCATTTGGGCCTATTAATCCATATATTTCACCTTTTCTAATATTTAATGAAAGATTATCGAGTGCCTTAAAATTACCAAAAGATTTTGAAAGATTTTCTATATTAATAACAAATTCTTTATTGATCATTTTTTTTTTAATTTTTGAAAATTTACTACTAAAGTAGTAATTATTAGTTACTACTCTAGTAGTAAAATATTTAAATTTTATTGATTATATTTTGTTAAGATGGGGTCTATTAATAAATCATCTATGGATAAATTAGAGGAAAATCTTAAACAGATTAATTTTACTCAATATGAAGCCAAAGCATTAATTGCTATGATCCGCTATAACAATTTAGATGCGAGTGATCTAGCTAAATATTCAAAGGTACCACAATCCAAAATTTATGAAACAATGGAAAAATTACACTTTAGGGGATTTACTATTGAAACTTCTAAAGAAAAAAAAAAGTATTATAGAATTCGTCCTAAACAAGTCATTATACAAAAATTAAATCAATATTTGAAAGAATATAAGAGAAGATATAATGATATTAAAAATGAAATCGATGATATTTATTCTACTGAGAAAATATCTGAAATTCCTTTTATTGGCATTTCTGGACAAGATAATATAGAAGAACATTTAATGGAATTATTTGAACAAACTCAAAAACATATTACCTGTTTCATGCCATATCATTATTTCTCAGATTCCCTAATCAATGTAATAAATACTACGTCCGATAAAGTTAAGATAAAAATCATCTTTAAAGATTATGAAACATCAAAAAAAATACAATCAAAGATCACTAAAACAAAATTATATTATCTCAAAGTTCCAATATTTGACCTAATTAACAATTTTTTCGAAAAAATTTCGAGTTCTTTCATTGAGTCTAATAATACATATGCGTTAAATTTAATTTCTCTTATAATAGAAAACTTAGATAGGAATTTCGGTGTAGCATTATCAGATCAAAAAAAGAGCATTTTTATCATTCCTATTCCAATAAAGATTCCTATGGCTATTATGAGCAATTTACCTGATTTAATAGAATTTCATTCAAAAGGTATAACAGAAATTTTAAAATCCTCAATTCAACTTTAGAAATACCAAATTTAAGAAAATGAAATAAAAAGCTACTTGATTTTATATAATTTAGATTAAAAAAAAAAAAAAATTGATTACTCTTTTAAAACCATTTGAACCAATCCTGCTAAAAGCAGGCAACATCCAGAGATCAGTCCCATATATGTTCCTAGTTCGATTTGTGGTAAGTTATGTTCCATTACAATTGGACCTACAATCATAACGATAAGAAATAGTATGGTCAAGAGTATTCCACTAGGAAATCCAAGGAGAGGTAATAACTTTTTCTTTCCAATGATTCCAAGAAATGATATTATAATACATATAATTCCTAGAATAAAGATTAATAAAACGATAGCGCCTATAGCAGCATTCTCAATGAGTATTACAATAAGACCCTCTATTTCGGAATCCATCATTCCATATAAATAAATTGTAAAATCACCTAAACTTCCACTAGTTCCAATTAAAATTGGAAAGATCAATGAAAGTATAAAAAAAATGAATCCAATCCCTACAAAAATTAATCGTATTAATTTTTTATTTTCCATTTTAATCCTTTAAAAATTTATATAGTTGTATGAGATGAAATCTTTTTTTATGGGATTTCAGAATCTTTTGAAATAAAGGACTATTATTTATAATTCTTTTTTAAGAGTCTCTAATCCAATAAAATTTAGATTTAGAAAAATCTAAAAGTAATCTAATATTTAATTTAATTGATTATAAAGCATATTTTAATTTAGATGATTATTAATGACACTTAAATTAGATGATATTAAAGGTCTTGGTAAAAAAATAGATATACTTAAGGAAGCTGGTATTAATTCTGTTGAAAAACTTGCAGATAGTAAAGTAGAAGATTTAATAGAACTTAAAGGAATTGGGAAGGCTATTGCTGAAAAGATTATTGATAATGCAAAAACAATGATAGAAGAAAATTCAAAACCAACTGAGGAAACAAGAGAATCTGTAATTGAAGATGAAGAAGAAATTCTAAAATTATCCAAAGTTGAACAAGAAAAAATTGATAAAGAAATAAAGGAAAAAGAAGAAAGAAAAAAGTCATTTGAAGGTCAAGAAATAAAACAAGGAGATTTTATTTTACTTAAAATTACAGGAAAAACACAGAAAGGAAAAGTTTTTAGAGTATCATCAGAAGAAGATGCTAAAAAAGCAGGAATATATGATGAACATGATGCAAAACATGGTCATTACACTCCTGAATTTGTAGTTGTAGGAAAACCTGGCTTTCTAAATGAAGGATTAACACAAACGATTGAAAATATGAAATATTTTGAAAAAAAGTCTGTCCGTATCCCTCCTACTAAAGCTTTTGGAAAACGAGATCCTTCTAAAATTGAAAGAATCGGTATTGCTAAGTTTAAAAAAATGAATAATGGAAAGTTACCTGAAATCGGAAAAGAATTCACAAAACAAACTAAACAAGGAGTACAAAGAGGAACAGTAACAAACATTATACAAGGAAAAGTAATAATTGATTATAATCATCCTTTAGCAGGCCAAAATATTGATTATAACATTGAAATATTGGATAAGATTGAAGATTTTAATAAAAAAATTGAATATTTTATGATAAATAAAGGAATACCTCAGGATAATGTTTCAGAGTTTAAAATTAATTATGATAAAAAAGTAAAAAGTTTAGAAATAATCATTCCAAAAATGTTCCTTTTCCAAAATTTAACATACTTAAAATTTGGACTTGCCATGGATCTTCAATCACATATGTTGGATGAAATCAATGATGTAAAGTATGTAGAAATATATGAAAAAATGCCTACACCTGAAATAACTGAAGATTCAGTTATGAAAAAAGTGGAAGAATTCAATGAAAAACAAAATGACCAAGATTCTACAGAAAAAGAATAATCAATGTAAAAGAAATTATAAAATAATAAATGAATACTTCTCTATTTTTTAAACATTATATTCTCATTATAAGAATATCTATATTATAGTAACAAAAAAATAAGAAAAGATTGAAAAAAAAAAGAATTTCTATATTTGTAATGATTTTATTACACTATTTATTACACTTTGATAAATTTAATAAAGTAAATTTAAATTAAAAATTATAATCTCTTGTTTTTATAAATATAAATTTATTTATTTAAAATTTGGAATCTTAAAATATGATAAATAAACTATTAATTTCAGCAATTCCCGAAGGAGCTTTAATAAGTAGAATAATAAAAAAATTAAATAATTATAGAAATATAGAACTAAAGATACATGATCCTCTAAAAGATTCTATAGAACTAAAAGAAATTTTTGATGATATCAATACATTCGATTTAATTATTGTTAAAGTTGGAGGAGCTTCATCAATTGATTTATTGTATTTGGCAAGAATAAATAATATCCCTACCATTAATATTTTTGAAGCTGTTTTAATTTGTAAGAATAAAGTTGCTCTTGATTATAATCTTAGGATGATATTTCTAAAATATAAAAATGAATTGAATAATTTTATTATACCAAATTCTTGGACTTATCCTTCTCCTTTAAGAAATACTACTAATTTCAAGGATTGGGCAAAAAACCATTTACCAGTAGTGCTTAAAAGTCATGATCAACATAATGAAAAAATAAGATTTAATTTTCTTGCTAAATCTCCGCCAGAAATAGATGATTTCCTAAAGAGATTTAAAGAATCCTTATTCAACGATATTTATATTCAAGAATTTATAAAATGTGATGGATTAGATTATAAAGTTTATGTTGTGGGTGATAAAATATTTGGTATAGAGAGGGAAAATCCTATTTATATATATCTAAGAGATCAACCAGATAATATTGAAGTTGAGAAATTAGAGAGAAAATCTATTAATTTAGATAACCAAATTAAAGATTTGGCAAATATACTTTCAAAAGAATTGAATTTGCAAATTTATGGATTTGATTTATTAAAATCTATAGATAATGATAATTATTATTTAATAGATTTAAATGATTTTCCTGGTTTTAAGGATATTGAAAATATAGATGAGATTATTGTTGATTATATCTTAAAATACTTAAGTTAACTATAAAACTATTTAATGAACAAGAACGGTATAATTAAAGCAAAAGCAACTATCCCATAAGCAATACAAAAATATCCAAATTGCACTTTACGAGCAAATCTCAAAATTAGTTCCATAGTTAGATAACCTACTATAAAACTGACTAATGTAGAAATTATTATAATAAAAGGATCTAAAGAACCGATTATCGATCTATTATCAAATAATATGTCTGCCCCAATAGACCCTAGTACTGCTGGAACTGACATTAAAAAACTTAATTTTAAGGCATCTTCTCGATAATAACCCTCAAGTAGAATTGTGGATACACTCATGGCAGAACGTGATATTCCTGGTAGAATTGATGTTCCTTGAGTTAATCCTGCAATAAAGCTGTCAGTTTGAAATAAATTATCTGAAATATCATCTATTTTTTTATTCCCTAACAAATCTTTAGATTTTAATAAAATTATTCCAGTTATAATCAATAAACCAGAAATGATTAAAGTCGAAATATCTCCTTGAGTTCCTGTAAATAATTCTTTAGCAATAAAATATAATGGCAATGCTGTAATTGCTGTTCCTATCGTAGCAATTATTATCCAATTCCTTTTTATAATATCTGATTTTTCAACTTGATATTTATTTGGCATAAAAGATTTAAAAATACCAACATAATCTTTCCAAAATCTAGCTATTACAGCTAAGGCAGTTCCTAAATGTAACCAAATAGCAAGACTGAGAGCTTCATCAGTAATACCAAAGAATTCAGTGGATACAATCATTACCTGGCCAGAAGAAGAAATAGGAAGCCATTCAAATAAACCTTGTAAGATTGCAATTATAAAATATTCAATCATAATATCTTAAATTATTGAAAACTATTATGTTTTACAAATTTAACTCCATTATTTTTCATATTTTTTAAAGCATTTGAGATGTTTCCTTTTGGTAGATCAACTCCTCTTGTTAAATTTATTATAAAATAGACATCGAAGCCAAACTCAATCCCATCCATGGCGGTGTAATAACAACAATAGTCAAGTGCTAATCCACAAATAAAAATTCTCCTAATATTTAAATCATTTAAATATTCTCTCAATCCCGTTTCTTTATCTTTAAGCTGATCACGAAAACCAGAATATGAATCTGTTTTAGGATCTAATCCTTTTTTAAAAATCCTCTCAGCATAATCAGTTCTCAATTTTTTATGAAATGATGCTCCTTTTGCTCCTTGAACACAATGATCTGGCCATAATACAGGACCTATTCCTTCTGAATGGTATTCATCACCAGGACTCTTACCCTGATGATTTCTTGCAAAAGATAAATGATCTATTGGATGCCAATCCTGAGTAAGAATAATTTTCGCATTTAAATTATTAAATTTTCCACCTAACCTATTTATCTTTCCAATAATTTGATCTCCTTCTGATACTGGTAAAGCACCTCCTGCCATAAAATCATATTGCATATCTACAATAAGTAAAGCATCATTTTCATTTATTATAAGATCTTTCTCTATTATTAATTCCTTAATATCCATTCAAATCACTATCCAGTTAATCCTAAAGCTGCATATAAGAATAATTAAAAAAAGATTATGGACAAATTAAATTATTTTTCAAATTATTTATAACTCTTTTTTTTAATCTTATTTAAATTTTTTACTTCTGAGCAACATTATTTTATTTTTTATTAATAATATTTCACTAAATATAATGCAATTTAAAATTCTCAATATCTATTTTATGAATTATACTTAATTTTTAAGTAAAATTAATCCTAATGCTAAAATTTTATAGGAATAAACTTTTTTATAAACATAAAAAATATAAATATTATTTTTCAAAAAGTGATTTTTATGAAAGCAAAACATAAATTTTACCTCTTATTGGCATTATTTCAAGTAATTCTTGCTTTTACAGTATTTTTCTCAGCTGGAGGAATAATTACTTTAGTTTCAGCACAAGAACCAGGTTCCTATGAATATTTTAATTCTGCAACATCCGCAGCATTAGCAATAGGTGCAGCATTAGCCGTTGGTTTTTCTGTTATTGCGAGTGGTTTAGCTCTTAAAACAGTAGGTACAGCAGCTATTTCTGCTTTATCAGAAAGAGAAGGTACTTTCACTAAAGCATTTTTAATAGTTGCTTTATGTGAAGCCTTAGCTATTTGGGGATTAATTGTTGCTATATTACTTTGGACAAAAATACCAACTCCGCCAGTATGAGCTTTAATGTAATATTTTAATAAAATTAATTCTTGAATAAGAATATAATTTAATTTTAAATTTGGTGACTTAGAAACGAGTGTAATTGTTCCCTCTTATGCTTACACATATATTAAAACTGGTTTTTTAAAAAAATTAATAATGGACTCTGAAGACTTAAATAAATTAGAATCCATCAATAATATTAGTGAATTTATTAATTTTATTAAACCATATTATCCTGATCTCAAAATTGATAATTTTTTGATTGAGGAAATTGAAAAAGAATTATTAAACATATATATTAAACTAATTGGCAGGATAATATCTTTTTCACCTGATAATATGAGATACTTCTTGAAAGATTATTTATTAAAATATGAAATAATGAATATAAGACAAATTATATTGGGAACAATAATAGGTATGAGTATAGAAGAAAAAAGAAGAAATGTTAATTTTTTAGTCCAAGAATATTTAGATAATACAGAATTTATAGAAAACTTAATTAAAATACATAATCTTGAAGAAATTCAGCTTTATTTAAAAAATACTAAATATAATGAACCTATACGAGAAGGTTTGACAAATTTTAGAAATACCAATGAAATTTTTGTATTAGAATCATTTTTAGAACAATTATATTATAAAAATTTTAAAAAAGAAAGAAAAACTCTGAATAAAGTAGAGAATTCGATGATTACTTTATATTCAAAATACATAACCGAAATATATAATATTAAGATAATATATAGAGGAATTTTAAACGATATTGACAGATATTTATTATCACAATTTTTAGTAAAGAGTTCTCTTTTTTTAGATTATGATAAAACCAATTCTTTATTACATCAAGAAAAAATCGTTAATTTCTTTGATTTACTAAATCAGTTTTTAAAAAAACCTATGGAATTTAAAAGTATCTTTACATCCCTAAAACCAAATTTAGAACATCCAATGTGGGAAATTGAAGAATCATATAAAAAATACTTTTTTAAGAAATTTAAATTAAAATTTGATAAAATTGATTATTCAACTATTTATCGAATTTTCGAATTATTAATAAAAAAAGAAAGAGAAATAAAATATTCAATAATTCCAAATGTAATAAGAATTCTTCATGAAAAATACAAAATTTTTAAATAATTAAATCTAAAGAACAGTAAAATTGGTGATAATAAATGGATATATTTGATTGGATAAAAGATATTGAACAAACATATGAATCATTGATAGAAAAAACAAATGAAGAAATTGAAGAAGAATTAGTTCATCTTAAAAATAAAGAAGAAGCAAGTATAAAACACATTTTAAATAAAAAACAAGAATTCTTAAATAGAATATCGGACGAAATAAAAAAAAAAATTAACATAGAAATTTCAAATTTTGAAAATGAAATAAATAAAAAATTAGAAAAAATGACTCAAGATTATAAAAATAATAAAAATAAAATTATACAAAATGTATTTAAAGAGTTGGGGTTAAATTTCTAAAAGTGAACAGCAAAAAATCCATATAATTGGTTATAATGAAATCACAATATTAATGTCCTTGTTAGGAATAGAGGGAACAACTATAAGTTCTCATAATGAATTTATAGATATTTTTAATAAGTTGATAAATAATCCTTCAATTAGTATTATTTTTATTTCAATGGACTTACCTGAGAATATCATCAATTATCTACTTAATTTTAAATTAAATCATATTCGACCATTCATTTTCTTATTACCTAGATTGTTTCAAAAAGAAATAGACGAAAAAAGTATTTTTTTAAAGAAAATATACAAAACAATTGGAAAATTATTAATTTAGATGTGATAGAAGATTCCTGAAAAAAAAAAATTGAAAACACAATTTGGAGAACTAGGAATTTATTTAATAGAAAAAGCAAAGAAAGAAATTAAAGAAAAAAATCAACAAATGCTTTTTCTGAAAGCTGAAATAAAAAAAAAAAATAGTGATAATTTCGAAAATAAATCTCAAAAGTTGAAAAAAAATTATTTAAATCAATTTAATAAAGAATTAAACACAAATTTATCATCAACTCTTTTAAATAGTAAAGAGAGAATTTTAAGATTCAAAAATAAATTGATTAATGAATGCATTATCGATTTACAGAATGAATTAAAAAAAAGAATAGAAAAAAATTATTCGGGTTATTCTCAATATCTATTGGATTCTATTAGTCAAGTTTATAGAAATAACAAAAATATGTTAAAAAACTCTATTCTTTATTTTAATGAGAGAGATTATGCATATTTAAACAAAAATTCAGAAATTATAGAGAAAATTACAAAAAAAAAAGGAAAAAAAGAAATTAGCAATCAAATTACTTTAGGAGGTTTTATTTTACAAGAAAATGATGGAGAAATTACTTTTAATTACAATTTATCTAGCATCATTTATGAGAACCGGGATCTTATTGAGATTCAATTTTCTGAGCTAATACCAGATTCTGAGATAAAAGATTTACAGAAGGAATTTGAATTATTTGTTAATAAAAAAAAAGAAGAAATTAAAAATCATTTGATTAAATATGACAAAATCTAAATCTTCAAAAATAGGTTATATTTCTGGAATAAATGGTTCATTGATAAATGTTAAAGGACTTGAAAAAATAGTTAGATTACATGATTTAATTAAAATTTCTAATTCAAATATCATAGGAGAAATTATTCAAATTTATTCAGATAGAATTGTTGTTCAATGTTTTGAGAATACCGATTATTTAAAATTATATGAAGAAGTTGTTTATCTAGAAGAACCATTATCTATGGAATTAGGTCCTGGATTATTATCAAATGTATTTGATGGAATTCAACGGCCTCTTGATAAAATATATGAGATTGAAAAAACATGCTTCTTAAAAAGAGGAATTAATATTCCTGCTCTTTCACGGGATAAAAAATGGCATTTCAAACCATTAAAAAAAGTGGAAGATGAATTAAATGCTGGAGATGTTATTGGTACTATTGAAGAAACATCCACTATCATTCATTATATTTTAGTACATCCTAACATAAGAGGAAAGTTAACATTTATCCAAAAAGAAGGAGAATATACAGTTTCAGAAGATTTATATAAAATAAAGATACAAGACAATGAAAAAACATTTAATATGATACAAAAATGGCCAGTAACCAAAAGCAGACCTTATTATAAAAAATTGACTCCTGAAGAACCTTTAATCACCGGACAAAGAGTTATAGATTTATTATTCCCAATCGCGAAAGGAGGTACGGTAGCAGTTCCGGGGGGATTTGGGACGGGAAAAACGGTGATACAACAAAACTTGGCTAAATGGTGTAATGCTGATATAGTAATATTTATAGGTTGTGGAGAAAGAGGGAATGAGATAGCAGACGTATTACAACAATTTGGAAAATTAATCGACCCTAGAACTAAAAGACCTCTATTAGAGAGAATTGTTTTGATTGCAAACACTTCAAATATGCCTGTATCTGCTCGCGAATCAAGTATTTTTTCGGGAATAACCATAGCAGAATATTTTAGAGATATGGGGTATGATGTAACCCTTCAAGCAGATAGCACCTCTCGTTGGGCTGAAGCATTGAGGGAGATTTCTGGATTATTAGAGGAAATGCCTGCAGAAGGAGGGTATCCTGCATATTTACCATCAAGACTTTCTAGTTTTTATGAAAGAGCTGGAATAGTAGAAACCATAGGAAATGATAATTTAAAACATAATAAGATTGGCTCATTGACTGTAATTGGTTCTGTTTCTCCTCCCGCAGGAGATTTTAGTGAACCAATAACATCTAACACTAAAAGATTTGTTCAAACTTTTTGGGCGTTAGATGCTGAACTAGCTTATGAAAAACATTATCCAGCAGTAAACTGGCTTGAGTCTTATTCTAACTATCCCAGATATATTCGGGAATGGTGGAGTAAAATTGATATAAATTGGTCAGAAATAGATTTAGATTGGTTTGAATGTAGATCTCAAATAAATGAAATTTTATCTAGAGAAAATGAATTAAAAAATATGACCCAATTAGTTGGAGAGGAAAACTTACCTGAAGACCAACAACTAGATTTGTTTATAGCAGATTTAATTAAAGAAGCTATATTAATTCAAAATGCGTTTGATAACATCGATACTTTTACAAACCCAACAAAAATTATTGCTTTAGTTAAAATTATATTGTTATTATATAAAGAATCCAAAAATCTCATAAAAGAAGAGTTTTTAATTAAGGATATAAGAACTTTTAATATAATTGAAGATATTTTAAGAATTAAAAATACAATTCAAAATGATGAAATCATAAAAATAGAAAAGATCAAAAATAGATTAATAGATGAGTTAAACTCTTTAAAAAGAATACATGGTGTGGTTGGTAAATAATGACTGTAAGTTATAGCAAAATTAATCAGATAATTGGACCTTTACTTTTTCTAGAAAATAAACACGACGTTCATTATGGGGAAATTGTAAAAATCATTATGAAAGATGGTGAAATCAGAAATGGGCAGGTTGTAAAAATAGATGAGAAAATAATTTTAGTTGAAGTATTCGAAGATACTAAAGGGATCTCTCCAACGAATGCGGAATTATTTTTTACAAATGATACTTTTAAACTAAACATTTCAAAAGATATGTTGGGTGGTACTTTTAACTCATTAGGAAAACCTATTGATATTGAAACAAAAAAAATATTGGATATAGATATAATCCCTGAAGTAAAAAGAGATATAAATGGGATGCCAATAAATCCATATAGCAGAAGATATCCAAATAACGTAATCCAAACGGGAATCTCTGGAATTGATGGATTATTTACATTAATTCGAGGACAAAAACTTCCTATATTTAGCGGACAAGGAATTTCACATAATGAATTAGCAGCCCAAATTGTAACTCAAGCAACAGTATTTACAAAGGAACCCTTTCTAATAATATTCTGCGGAATTGGTATCATCCATGATGAGGCTATTTCTTTTATTGAAAAATTTAAAATGAGTGGCAATATACAAAATATCATTTCATTCATCAACTTTGCTGATGATCCAGTAATGGAAAGATTAATTATACCTCATGTTGCTCTTACAACTGCTGAATATTTTGCCTTTAATAAGAATATGCATGTTCTTGTTGTTTTAATTGATATCACCAATTATGCTGAAGCATTAAGAGAATTATGTTTAGCTAAAGAGGAAATCCCAAGTAGAAAAGGGTATCCTGGGCATATATATACCGATTTTGCTAGAATTTATGAGCGAACTGGTTTAACTAATGATTCAAAAGGATCAATTACACAAATTCCAATATTAACTATGCCCAATGACGATATAACTCATGTTATCCCTGATACTACGGGTTATATTACAGACGGCCAAATCGTATTAAGTAGAGATCTTCAAAAAAAAGAAATATATCCTCCTTTTCAAGTTTTAGCTAGTCTCTCTAGATTAATGAAAGATGCAATTGGAAAAGAAACAACTAGAGAAGATCATGCAGATATAAGTTCGCAATTAATTTCATCATATTCACAAGCGTTAGATATAAGAGATCTAGTATCGATAGTTGGTGAAGATAGTCTAAATATTGAACAACACTCCTTATTAGAATTTGCAGAGGCCTTTGAAAACAATTTTTTAAATCAAAGTCTTGAAGAAAATAGAAGTTTTCAAGAAACTCTTGATATCGCTTGGAAAGTTCTCTCTATTTTACCTCAAAATAAATTAAATAGAATTCATACAAATCATATTAATCAATATTATCGAAGAGGTTGATATTAATTAGCTTTAGAAAAATAAAACCTACAAAAACTAATTTACTAAAATTAAATAAAAGATTATTATTTGTTGAAAAAGGAAAAGAATTCCTAGATTATAAAAGAACAGAATTAATACAAGAAATAAGAGAAATTTGGGAATTATATAAAAAGCAGAGAAAGAACTATTATAATCTATTTAAAAAAGTAATGTTAAAATTAAATCAAACTTATATGGACCAAGGTAAAAATAGTGTTATTTTAATCGGTCAAATTGGAAAAATTCAATATTCTCCCCATATAAATCTAAAGATCATAAAAAAAAAAGGAATTCTTGTTCCAAATATAGAATTTGAATTAGAACAACTTAAGAAACTACCCCCCTATTCACTTGCAAGTACTAGTAAATATCTTGATGATTTAATGATTCTATTGAAAAAATTCTTTGGAGAATTAATGTACCTTGCTGAATATGAAGATTTAATGATAAGATATGCTTTTAATTTTCAAAAAATCAACAGAAGGATACAGGGGCTTAAAAATATCATTAAACCTCAAATTGAAGCAGATATTAAAAATATAGAAAAAATATTAGAAGAGATGGATAGGGAAAATTTTATTAGCCTTAAAAAAACAAAAGATTTAATAAAAAATAATGAATAAAATGATGTGGTATATTTAGATGACAAAAATGACCTTAATTAGAGCATTTATTAATAGTAAATATAAAGATAGTCTATTAATGGATCTTGCAAGTGAGAAAATAATTCATATTAAACCGAGAATAAAAGAAGAAATCAATGAAAAAGAAGCAACTAAAAGAAAGAAAGAGAAAAAAGAGAAAGAAATTGAAAAACACAAGCAAGAAATAAATGTATTGCACAATAATTTACTAGAATTATTTAATAAACTAAATCTAAGTCAATTGGATTTTCAAAAACTAAAAATTGATAAAGAAAAAAGAGAAAAATTTGCTGTAAAAGATTTATATGAATTAATTCATCACCTTAATGATGAATTAAACTTCTATATGGACCGTATCAATGAATTGGAAAGATATATAAATAAGGTGACTATTGAATTAGAAAATATTAATCTTATTAATATCTCATATACCTTTTTATCTAAAATTAATCTAAATAGAAGCAATTTTAAGTATCTTAAAAATTTTATTCTTAAAGTATATACCACATTCTCAAAAAATATCCCTAATTTAAAAGAGCTTTTTAAATCTCCAGATCTGCCGAATGTTTACCAATATGAAAAAATTTCTAGAGATAGAGTTGTTTTTTTTATTGTTTATCCAAAATCTTTGGAAAATGAAATTCTAGAAAGAATTAATATTATTCATGCTGAAGAAGTTCCTATTCTTAAAAAATATTTGACAACTGAGGGTATCAACTTTGATAGAATTAATAAAGAAATCGACTATATTGGAAAAACTTTAAATAAGTATCAAAATGAGTTTTTGAGAATAAAGAATGATAATATTTTTAAATTTGGAGCTTTAAATGAAGTTATTATAAGTCTTGAAGAATATAATTGGGCAGAAGACCAATTTATAGATGTTGCTTCTAATCGTTTAATGATAGAATTTTTTATTCCATCTACTTATGTTAAGAGGATTAGATTTGACTTAGCAACAAAATATCAATCAAAAATTATCCTTGATGCACAAGTTATCAAAAAAGAAGAATTAGTCCCTAAAATTAAAAAGCATCACAAAAAAAAAATCCCTGCTTTAAAGTCAGAAAAGAAAGAATTGGAAAAATATACGGATTTAAGAAAAGAAACTCCAACATTAATTAAGCATAATGCAATAATAAGACCATTTGAAACATTGACAAGAATGTATGGTATACCATCCTATTCTGAAATCGATCCAACACCTTTTTTATTTATTACTTTTCCATTATTATTTGGAATTATGTTTGGAGATATTGGTCATGGTTTAATATTGATCATTGCTGGTCTAATCGGAGGGATATTCGTTAGAAAACGTAAAAATATTAGAAATATTTCATGGATAATTTTTTATTGTGGATTATGGGCTTGTGTATTCGGTTTCCTATATGGTGAGTTTTTTGGGTATCAAGATATAATGGGAATTCCTCTTGAACCGATTAAAGTTTATATACCTTTTTTAGGGTTTGTAAAATTTTATAGTCCTTTAGATAATGTAATGACGATTTTTAAGATAACAATTTTAATCGGCGTATTTCATATCAATTTAGGTTGGACAATTCAATTTTTTAATCTCATTATTCAAAAGAAAAAATATAAAGCTTTTACAGAAACAATTATGAAAGTCCTATTTTTAGATTTTGGTGTTTATTTAGTGTTTGCTTATGGAATAGATCTTGATGCTTGGTTATCTGAACCATATCCTGTGCTATTACCAATTATACCTGCTTTATTATTGATTTTATTTAAACCCTTAGGAAAATTATTTAGGATATCTTATATGCGGGAAGAATCTTATGGAGCATTGATAGGTGAAGGATCACTAGATACTTTTGAGACAATATTATCCCTTCCGAGTAATGTGCTTTCCTATATAAGATTATTAGCTTTAGCATTAGCTCATATATCCTTAATGGTAGCTATAGAGGCAATGGCTGAAATAATTGGTGGTGGAGGTATACTTGTTCAAATCTTAATTGTTATCGGTTTAATATTTGGAAATTTAATGGTCATTCTTTTAGAAGGTGTAATTGTATTCTTAAATACTCTAAGGCTTCATTTTTATGAATTCTTCTTTAAATTCTTTCAGGGAACTGGTATTGACTATCACCCTTTTGTACTAGAAGAACAATTTTCAAATATTATTTTTAATCCAGAAATGATAAAAGATGTTGTTACTGAAGAAATTGAAAAAGAAATTGAAACTAAAAAAGCAAAAGAGTTTATCAATAAAGCAAAAGAATATATCTCAAAAAAATATTTATAATAATCCTTAGGTGTTAAAAATAGAAGAGACTAAAGCAAGAAAGAGAGCCAACAAAATAATAACAAGTATAGCTTTAATTATCTTAATTGTTATTCTTATATACCTCTTTATTTATCTCATAGAACATCATAAAATGCCTTTTTTTATAGCTTTCTTAATTACTTTGTTTATATTTTTGTTTTTATTGGGATTTATACTGAGAAAAAGAAAAAGATCTATTTTATCATTATTTCCACAGTTTAGATCAAAACCATCTAAAGAAGATCGAAGAATCAATTATATAGCTCAATTATCAAAAAAACCAAGACCAGATATATTAAAGTTTAATTATCGTAAACCTTTAATTATAAAATGTCCTAATTGTGGAATGATGCTCACAAATTTCATGAAAAAATGTCCAAAATGTAATATTGAATTATAAAAATCTTTATTTATTCAAAATTCATTAATTTTTTTAAAAATTTCATGAAGAAAGTTAACTTTTTCCTTCCAGGTTTTTTTCTTATGGGAGAAAATATTTTCAATTTGAGAATAATATTTTATGAAATTATTTTTGAATTCATTTGAATTAACTACCATACCAAATATATCTTTTAATTCCATCAGTTTTTGTTCAATAACATCTTTTTCTTTATCAAAAAGATCTATTTCTCTCTTGAATTTTTTAATATAATCGTAAATATTTTGGACTATAGTGTCAAAGCGTTTAGGATTATATTCAGTACCTAAAGTGCGTTTTAATCCTAGTTTTTCTAACTCCTCCCATCCCACGTCTATTCCTTTTATGGGAATAATTTTAATATTATGTCTCCTAGCTAATTCTATCTCAAAATTACAGTCGGTAGAATTATATAAAGAATTATTAGTTGCTATAAATAAAATTAAATGACTTTTCATTATATTGTCTTGCATTGATCTTGAAATATCTCCAACCATATCTCTTTCACAATAAAAAACTCGATATATCTCATCTTGTTTTTCAAGGTATTCTTATAATTTCTCGACCTTATAGGTCTCAAAATCTGCTACAGCATGGCTTATAAAAATATGTAAAGTTGCTTTTTTTCTACAAAATTCTAAGATTGTTTGAATTGAATTCATACTTATTTCTTGTGACTCTTTATCCAGAGGATTTTTCTTTAATAGTAATTTACTAAGGTTATTTAATCCCCATATCGAACTAGGTATTTTTTCAAATTGATTAAAATTTAAATTTAATATTTTAACTAATTTTAAATCAACAAAAGAGTTTGGTAACATTCTTAATTTATTACTTTCAAGACTGATATTGATCATTGAGTCTAAATTGCCAAAACTTTCTGGTAATTCTTCTAAATTATTATTTTTCAAATCTAAGAATTTAAGATTTTTGAGATAAACAAAAGATTCAGGTAAGGATAATATTTCATTATTTCTTAGATTTAAAGATTCTAGTTTTTCTAATCCCCCAATTGATTCTGGTAAATATATTATTTTATTATTTTGTAGACGAAAGACTTGTAATGATCTCATATCTCCAATTGAGTCAGGCAATTTGTCTAATTTATTATCTGACATAAGAAGAATTTTTAAATTGATTAAAGTACCAATAGTTTCGGGTAAATATTTTATATTATTTCTTGTAATATCTAATTCTTTCATATATGGTAAATAACTTGCAAAAGCTGAAATATCCTTAAGATCGTTCCCATATAGATTTAAATATTCTAAAGCATTTAGTTTTTGAATCTGTTCTAAAGAAGAATTTAATTTATTTCCACTTATATTCAATTCTTTTAGATTTTTTAGGTTTCCTAATGAATCAGGTATATCAATCAGATTATTTCTTTCCAAACGGAGTATTCTTAATGATTTTAAATTTCCAATATTATTTGGTAAATTTTTCAGGTTATTTTGTTGTAAAAATAACATTTCTAATTTATTTAACATTCCAATTGATTCTGGAAGTATAGCTAATTTATTTTTGCGTAAATCAAGATCTATAAGTAAATTTAAATCTCCAATAGAAGTTGGTAATTCTATTAATTTATTGTTGTTTAAACGTAAAATTTTTAATGATTTTAATTTTGTAAAAGAATCTGGTAAACTTTTGAGTAAATTTCCTTGTAAATAAAAATTTTGTAATGAAGATAGTTTTCCAAATGATTCAGGTAATTTATATAACTTATTATTCCAACAATTCAAATTCTTTTAATGAATAAAGTTTTCCAAATGACTCTGGAAGTGTTTTTAGATCATTATTAGATAAAAATAGCGTTTCCAAGGAATTTAGTTCTCCAAATGAATTAGGGAGTGATTTAATTCTATTTGGATCAAAATTAAGTAACTTTAATGATTTTAAATATCCAAAATTTTCTGGTAATTCTCCTAATTGATTATACATAAAATTAATTTGTTCTAAGGATTTTAGTTTACAGAAAGAATCTGGAAGCTTCT
>CAZGJX010000067.1:0-24637 GCA_964525635.1 uncultured archaeon | reverse complement strand
TTTCATTATTAAATAAGACCTAAAATTCTAAATCTTATAAAAAAAGACTCTAAAGTTTTGTGTACATCTTTTAAAATTTTTAAAGCATCGAGCCTTCTATTTATAATTATGGGATTATTTACATTGAAAAATATAATAAGTCTTATTTCCATGGCACCATCATTTTTAAAATCAAAATAAAAATTTGCTAAACAATTTAAGGAATCTTCTTTAAAATTTAGGATTATAACCCAAAATTTAATAACTCTTCAAACTTAAAATATAATATTAAATTAAAATTGAACAATATCTAAAATATATATTTATATTATTCCTATTTATATTTATGGGAAATCTACATTCCCAATTAATCGATATTATTCTAATGATAAATATAGAGCAAAAGAAAGATTTAATTTTTATAATAAAACGTTCTAAACTTCATTGATAGGATTAGTAATAAATAGTATTAAACAAAATAAACCTTAAATGGAGATTAAAAGTTATATATTAATAAAGATATATAAATAGGTGTTTAAAATAGAAAAGAGAGAAGATAAGATATTTTTTGAAGAGCTTAATGTTGCTTATGAAAATATATTAAAGTATCTAATAGATGAAAATAATAATTATTGTGGTTATGATTTAGCAGGTTTTATTAGAGATCATATGTATGATATCATAGTACGAGAAATAGACATTAATCCTAATAATCCATTTGCATTTTTTAACTTGTTCCAACCTAAGAAAATGGAATTAACACTAATAGGGGAAATATTTAATGATGTAATAGATACAGGAGAAAATAGCTTAAATTCGCTAAGAGAAAAATACTTAAAAAAAGTAAAAGAAGAGAAAAATCAAGTTCAAAAATATTATAATTTTTATTTATGGAGAGAAAAGAAAAGCAAATCATAAGATATCTTTTTTAAAAGTGATTATTTGTTTAAATTATTATAATTTATAATTAAATTATTTAAAAAGATTAGTATGATTGATTTGATTTTACTTCCTTTAAATAGTGATTAGTTCTTCACTTTTATTTCAGGAATTAAGATGATAAAATTACTACCTTTTGAATAATCTCCTTTAATTCGATCCTCCATCCATATCTTCCCCTTGTATGATTTGATGATCTCAGTACTTAATGATAATCCAATTCCCATACCCTTCTCTCCTTTCAAATCTTTATATTTATCAAGGAAGATTTTCTCTTTTTTGAAATCTGGAATTCCTATTCCATTATCCTTGAATTCTAATTTCACATAATTTACCTTATTTAATTCTATTATTGAGATTTTAATGATTATTTCTGGAGTTAAGCTATTATTATATTTTATGGCATTAAACAAGATATTTTCAAATACATCCGCTAATAATTCGTTCGCTTTTATAATTATTTCTTTGTATCCCGAATCAAGTTTTATATCAATTTTTTTTCCTGGAATACTTTCTTTTACCATATTTATCGTATTTGATAAAGGTTCTAAAAGAGTTGTATTTTCTAATTTCTCTTTATATTCATTAAGTTTAGTTAATTTCCGGATATTAAATATTAAATTTCTTGCTCTGCTTAATTGGTTATCAAGGAGATTAAAAAAACCTTCAGAATTTTCAGTATTAATTTTATCTTTGTCTTTATTCCTGACTTTTAATAGCCAGAATGACATAGATATACTTTGAATGATATTACTCATGTCGTGAGTAAATAAGTCTTTATAGAACGTTGCACGTTTGTAAGCTTCCTCGAATTTTTTTTCAGTTTTCTTTAGATTTTCTTCTACTCTTTGTAACTTTTTAATGATATCTTTTCTTTTTGGGAGAATTAAATCTCTTATTGAGAATAATTTCTCTGAAAATAAGAATATACTTTTTTTATGGAGAATTTTAAAAATTAAAAGGAATGGGCTGAATAAAATCCCCAGAATCAGTTTTCCTAGAATATTTCCAGCTATGAATTGGACAAATTCTGGATTAAAGAAAGCAATGAAGAAAGGAAATATAAATCCATCCAAACATAGTATCCCAATATAAACTATTATACATAATGAGATAAATAAAAATTGCTGTTTAATACGTTTTTTAATCTTTTCAAATAAGTAAAACATCAGAAGAACTTCTATAATATAACAAAGAGAACTTATAATATTAATATAAATTGTTGTATAGAAAATTTCATAAGATACACCAAATAGGTTAATTGTTGTAGGATTCTGAAATACTATTATTAATAGTTGATATAGGAAAAAAATAATGAGATTTAATATTATTTGAATACTAATCAGATTTCTTACCACATTTGGATCTTGCGATACTATATAAATAAAGATCGTAATTAGTATGATAGAAGAATAAGCTATATTTCCTCCAGTAATTATTAGATTTTCGGATATTTCCAATGAATACATAGTAGCAAATAATTGCGTGAAAACAAATAAGAAACCATAATATGAATAAAAGAAAAATGTTGACTTGAACACACAGAAAATTGTTACTATTAATAATGGTATAAGACCATAAATTATGATATGGAATATCAGAAATATTAGAGAATCCATCATTTACTTAATATTGAATATAAACATTCTATGTCAAAAAAGCGATCTAAAGAAGTAGTACGGCTATAGGGATTTAAATTTGCATTTTATAATTTATAAATAATATCTAAAAACAACTAATTTCGAAATATATTTCTAATTATTATATTAAAATTATTTAGATAATTATAATGAATTTTATATAAAAATTAATACACTATCTGTATGTCAAAAAATAAAAAATACAACAAAATGAGATTAGATTAAATATGAGTTCACTTAAGAAATATCATGATGTGTATTTAGTTGAATCTGAAGCCGATTGTATGAAAAAATTGGAGCAAATGCTCAAAGAAGAGATTCCCTGTGCCGAAAATCGGGACGCGACAAGGGAGAAAATGGAAAAAATGGCTATTCAACGGCAACAGCAAATGACTGCTCAAAGAGCAGCAATGACAATATCGCCGCTCCAAGCTCAATACCAAGGTATAATGGCTACTGAATCACAATTAGATCAACAAGAAAAAATGTCGATCGAACAATTGGAAAATATGTATTCTACCTCATTCCTCCAGACCACTACTCCAGCGTACAAAAGTCAAATAGAGGCTCAATTAAATATGATGCTTCCTGCATTAGGAGAAAATCACCCTACAATAAAACAATTCAGGGATTTATTGGACATGGACGAAGAAAAAGCGAAAACTAAAGCTAAGTTAGCGGCTCAATTCTATTATAGATATTTTAAAATAAGGATTTTAAATAAAGAAGAGTATCATAAATTAATAAAATCGATGTACTCGGAAAGTTCGACTCTGGAAGATCTAAAAAAAGCTAGTAATGAGTATTATAATACGATTACTAAACCCGATTATCAATCTCTTTTAAAAGAAGTAATTAGCTTAGGTTTAAACACAGTGGGCCAATCGGATCCAATAATGGCAAAATTAAAGCCGTTAATTGGAATGGACGAAAATGCAGCTGAAACTATCGCTATGCAGACCGCACAACAAGCCTATCAAAACATTCAAAACATGCTCAAACAGCACGTTGTTCAGCAACAAATGGTCCGACAAGCGGCAGAAACAACTCAAGATGATAATTGGGCGAAAAAAATACCACACTTGAGTCATTTTGGTTATGCATGTGATGAGCACAGAGTAATCGCGCTATACGTGGGCTGGAGAAATATTGTTAATCTGCCAGAGTGTATTGGGAATTTGGAAAAATTGAGATATCTTAATCTGGAAAACAACAAAATAGAAACGCTACCTGACAATTTTGGAAACCTTAAGGATTTAGAAGAACTAATAATTGATAGAGGGAATGAGCTTCTCGAGCTCCCAGAAAATTTTGATAATTTAACAAAATTAAGAATCCTTAAATTGAGTGAAAATAAATTGAAAAAACTCCCAAGAGGATTCTCTAAACTAGTGAAATTGGAAGAGATAGAGATCACTGGAAATAATTTAACAGAATTACCAGAAGATATAGGAAACCTTCAGAATTTATTACAATTACATGTGAGGTCAAACAAGATTTCAACCATTCCTACCTCTCTTTTTAAATGTCAAAAGCTTATTATGTTAGACTTTTCATTCAATCCAATTGGTATAATTCCCGAAGGAATCGCCCAATTAAAAGATTTAAAATATCTCTATCTCATGAATAACGAATTAAGTGATTTACCTGACGATTTATGGGATTTGGTTTCCTTAGTGAATTTATTTTTAAATGGAAATCAGTTAGAAGAATTGTCTGAGGATATTCTTAGGCTTAATTTAACCCAACTTTCAGTATCAGATAATAAACTATCAGAACTACCTTATTTTATATGGGCATTGGAATCTTTGGATAAATTAGACCTAAAAAATAATCTTCTCTCTCCCGAAGAGTTAGAAGTCGTCGAAAGCGATGCCGAAACAATTAAAGACTATTGCAGACAACGTGCTTCAATCGCAATCATGATGATTGCTAGCGAAGAAGATGCTAAGGCTCATCGTCTTCCAGAATTAATCGAATACCTCGAAAAACAAAGCGAAGTATATGGAGTTCTTCCAGAGGACGAGGAAAACTTAGACTCAATAGATTTAATTATATTTTTAGCAACCGGAGGATCGGTAAGTTCTACAGAAAGTTTAAAAGTACTCAATCTGGGCAAGGAGCGAGGTATAGACGTAATACCGCTGAAAGGTACTAATATTGGGTGGGTTGATCTAGCTACAATAGGATTGAGTAGGGAACTTGGGCATGAATTTACACCCGACGATTTTGATGGTTTTTGTGAAAAAATCTATGACTATATACAATTACTTAAGCGCAAACAAAATGTATTTAAAGATAAGTCTGGTTTGGTTCGAAAAGAGATAGAAAAGGTAAGTTTAGAATTAGATTCCATTGAGGCTGTAAGTATAGAATTATTACGGATCGTTAATTCTAGCGATTTTAAAGCGTTTTTTGAAATGTACAAACCATATCTAAAACCAACTTATGATACTCTATCTGTACAGAAATGGCAAGGTATACCATCGTTTTTGTCCATATTAACTCAATATTATCAAACCTATATAAATCAAACGAAAGGAGGTACTTAAGTATGAGTGAAAAATATATGAATTTCGATATTCCTTCTGAAGAAGTTGAAGTTCTTAGAGAATTTGAAAGGATCATAGGCTCTAACTGGAAAAAAGACTTGTTTGCTCTGGATGAAAGCCAAAATAGTGTGAATAAAATTTGGTTGAGCAGATTAAATCTTTCTGAATTACCCAATAATATTGGAAACTTAAAAAATCTGAATACTCTTATGGTTAATAATAATAAGCTTGAATCACTTCCTGATTCAATTGGAGAATTAACGCAACTTGAGACCCTAAATGTAGCCCAAAATACATTATCTAAAATCCCAGACCTTTCTAATTGTATTTCCTTAAAGAATTTATCTATCAGAGTTAATGAACTAAGAGAAATACCTGATTGGATTAATAAACTTACTCATCTTGAAAATTTTGGGGCGGATGCCAATAAAATCACAAAAGTACCCGATTCTTTTTCAAAATTAGAAAATATCATAAAATTAGACCTTCAAGGAAACAGGATAAATATTTTACCCGAATTATCTAATTGTAAGAATTTAAAAGAATTAGATCTGAGTGATAACAATTTAACAGATCTTCCTAAGGATGTTACAGATTTATCTGCTCTTGAAATCTTGAACTTAAATAAAAATGATATTAACCAATTACCAGAAACCTTAGGAAATTTAAAGTCTCTTAAAAGGCTTCTTATATCAGAAAATCCAATAAAGAATTTGCCAATGTCAATCGGAAACCTAACTAACCTCGAAATATTAAGAGCTGACTATCTACAGTTAGAATCATTCCCTGATTCAATTTCAGAAATGAAAAATTTAGATTTCCTTTATTTAAACAACAATAAACTGTCCATGCTTCCTGAATCGATCGGTAACTTATCTAAACTTAGGTTTTTATACATACAGAATAATCAAATCACTGAAATTCCAAAATCAATCGGAAATTTAAAAAACCTTGTTGGTATTGATGTAAGTAGAAATAAATTTACCACCTTACCCGACTCTATTGGAGAATTAGCATCCTTAAGAGATTTTACTATTAGGGCCAGCCAGCTGACGAGTCTACCGGATACATTTGAAGGATTAGTGAATGTGGAAAGTATGAATCTTGAAGGACTCCAATTAGAAACACTTCCACAATCGTTTGGGAAAATGAAAAAGTTAAAAACCTTATACTTGGGATATGCTCAATTGGAAGGGAAAAGGCAGTATGGAAATCTTAAATCATTACCATCTAGTTTTGGAAATTTAGAGAGTTTAAAGGATTTGGATTTGAGTAATAACCAGTTAATTACCCTCCCCAAGGAGTTTGGAGAGTTAAAGAGCTTAGAAAAGCTGACTTTAGATAAGAATCCAATAAAAGAATTACCGGAGGAATTTTGCAACTTAACCTCGTTAAAGAAGTTGGAGATTAAAAATTGTGAACTAGAAAAATTACCAGATAGTTTTGGTAAATTAGAAAACCTCGAGAAATTGGATATATGGAGAAATCCTTTAAAAACATTACCCGAATCAATTTTTCAGTGTAAAAATCTCAAATATTTAGATTTAAGGGAGAATACTATTTCAAGTTTGCCTAAAAGCATGGAAGAGATGAATCTCGTGACTTTAAACCTTCAAAAAAATAATCTCGAAATGCTACCATATCACTTATGGCCTATTGAAACACTTGAGCGGTTAGAATTAGACGGTAATCCCCTCTCACCTGAAGAAATGGAGTACGTTAATAGGGGATTAGATACACTCCAGGATTACTTTAAACAGCGAGCCAGTATGGCTATATTTATTTCACACGCTGTAATTGACTACGAACCATATTTATTACCCAAATTAGGGGAATATTTAGAGAAAAAACCAGAAGTTTACGATGTACTCCTCTGCGAACAAGACTTGACTGGTAATATAGATAAATTTATGGATGATAATGTCCCCATTAGCGATATAGTATTCTTTTTAGGTACCAAAAAATCGGTTTTTAATTCACCAGATTGTGCTCATGAGCTCGAGCTTTCTGCTAAATACCAGGTCCCAATCTTACCCATGAGGGGAGAGGATGTTACCTGGGAAGATATGGGATCTATAGGGCTTTCTAAGGATCCTGGTATTGATTACGATGTAAAAAATTTCGAAAAAGGCGCTGAACAGATATATGAATATGTGAAAGACTTTCATTCAAAACATAAGGAATTATATAAAGTAAAAAAATTAGCTGTAGAAGAAATAATCACTAAAATTGAAGAAAAGGATGATAAAACTAGAAAAAGAGACGGAGATCTCGTTGCTATCTTATCTAAGGAATTTCAATTTAAAGATTTAGAAAAATTAATCAAACACATAGTTAGTTCTGAATTTGGAAAGAATATTTTCGAGAATGAGAGGATTGCTGTTAAAGAATTAATGACTCAATTAAAAACGGGAGCCATAGATGATGCAAATTTCTTAACTAACCTAGTAGCCGTAATTTTAAAGGGATTTTATGGAATTTAAGGGTTAGACTTATATAAATTATTATTTTTTTAATCTTTATTATAAAAAAAAAAACAAAACCTAAAGTTATTTTTAAAATTTGAGGTACATTTTTCTAGATATTTTTTTAATCATCAATATACTATAATCTAAGTCAACTAGTGTGTGTGGTGTGGATTGGAGATTATCTTTTTTTAAAGATTAAAAAGGAATAATATTTATTAATCACGAATTTTAGGGAATTCTAAAGAATTGAATATTTTTGTTTATAGATTATTAATCAAAAAAAATTAAAATAAATTTAATATAATTTCAGAAAGAGATTTTTAAGTTATTCCAATTTTTATAAATAAAAAATATTTTTAAAATAATACTCAAAAAAAATGATTTATAAGGTGAAATATATGCCAATAATTCATGTAAATATGTGGAAAGGTATTTCCGAAGAAAAAGTTAAACAAATAATATTAGGAATAACAAAAGTATTTATTGAAATGGATATTCCCACCCAAGCAGTAGAAGTTATCGTACATGAGATTCCTAAATCTCATTGGGGTATTGAAGGTAAACCCGCTACGGAATCTCGTCCAGATGCAAAACCACCGCTATGAAATAATACAGAAAAATTACTGAAGGAATAAACTCAGATAATAATTGTCGAAGATTCGATATTCCTTAAACTATTTAATCCCTTTCAATTGATGAAAATGATCGATCAGGATACTACAATGTACAATTACCAAGTACTCGCTAATACATTGAAAAGCACTTGATACTTTTGGTTATTGTATTCAATTTTTACAATATCCGTTGTTGATATAGATCTTGGATTATAACTAATATTAAACAGATATATTTTTGTATTTATTTATTATTCTGGATGATATATCAATTATTTTACGATGATCCTCTATAATAATGAAATTTGATATTTTCCAGACTTTTTTTTTGTTATATTTTATCAGAATTAGATGAAGAATTTTTAAACTCTTTTTTAATATGATTAGATAAAAACATTAGGACTATTGAATATCTCCTTGTATTCTTTATTTTTCATGATCTCTTTTAATAAAATTAGATCTTGATATTCACTTTTATTAATAATATGTATAAATCGAGAACGTAGCTCTGATTTATTAAGTTCTTTTTTTATATCATATAATATATTTAAATCAAACATTAATTTTGCTCCTATCACTTGTTCAGAGTTTTTAGAATTATTTAAGATGTCAATCTTATTTTTTTGAACCGCATAACACCACTGATCTTTACAGTCTCTTGAGCAAAAAAGATGTATCCTTACTGGATTACAAATGTTTATATGTGGTTTATTTCCTCTCCTCAATGATAAGGATTTTTTACAAAATTCGCAATACATTTTTTGATCTAATTTTTATTAAATGAATGATATGCCTTAAACCTTTTGTGAGTTTTATTTCATAATCACCCAATATTATAAATTTGGTATCTTAAAAAATATATCTATATTCTTCTGGGTTTTTTTATTTCTAAATAATTAACTCTTAAATATATCTTGGAGGAAATATTATTATATTTATTAATTTTTATTTATTTTTTATCTATCTAACTATAAATTAATTAGTGATATGAAGAAAATCAACTTTCTAATTTTTTTAATTATTTCAATAGTTGCAGTTAATTCTCTTCATAATCAATTATACTTTGTTAATCAAAATATTTTAAAAAATAGTTCAATAGACTTTATGAATGTAAAAATTATTTCAGAGAATTCAGTTGATATTTTATGGAATAGCAATTCAAGCCTTGATCCCGAAATTTTTGTTGATTCTACTGGTAAAATTCATGTTGTTTGGGAAGATGATACTAATGGTTTATGGGGGAATGATACTGAAATCATGTATGCGTCTTCGATAGATGGAAAAACTTGGTCTAATGCTACGATAGTTTCAGATGGATTTAATGGAACCTATTGGAATGATGGAAGGAGTGAAAATCCATGTATTGTTGTAGATAGTTTAAACAGAATTTTTGTGGTTTGGCAAGATGATACTAATGGTTTATGGGGGAATGATACAGAAATTATGTATACATCATCTTCAGATGGAATATCTTGGTCTAATGCTACGATAGTTTCAGATGGATTTAATGGGACCTATTGGAATGATGGAAGGAGTGAAAATCCTGATCTTGCCATTGATATACATGATAAATTACATATAGTTTGGAGCGATGTTTCTGATGGGAAATGGAAAACTCAATCATATGATAGTGATATAATGTATTGTTCAATTATAGAAGGGTATGAATTAACAAATATCACGATCATTTCTGATGGATATAATGGACTATATTGGAATGATGCTAATAGTGATTGGCCTTCTCTATTTGTAGATGATTATGAAGTAGCTCATGTAGTATGGACGGATTCAACAGGAGGTATCTGGGGAACTGATGGTGCGGACATGGAAATTATGTATAGTACTTATGTAGATGGAATTGGAATCACAAATGCAACTGTTATATCAGATGGATACAATAATGTATATTGGAATGACGATGGAAGTTACTTTCCATCTATCTGTGTCAATAGTACTGGGGGAATTCATATTGTATGGCAAGATCACACAGATGGTATATGGGGGAATGATACAGAAATTATGTATGTATCATCATCAGATGGAATATCTTGGTCAAATGTTACAATTATTTCTGATGGATTTAATGGTATATATTGGAATAATGGAGAAAGTTGGATGCCTACAATTGCTATAGATCAATATAATAATATAAAAATCTCATGGAATGATCATACAGATGGTATATGGGGACTTGACTCTGAGGTTATGTATGTATCATCTACTAATGGTTTATCTTGGTCTAATATAACTGTAATATCAGATGGATTTAATGAAATATATTGGAATCAAGATGTTAGTTCTAATCAAGCTATAACATTTGATCAATGGGGTAATTTACATATCGTATGGCAAGATAGTACAGATGGTATTTGGGGGAATGATACAGAAATTATGTATACTTTTATTTCTTTCAAGATTGATTTTCAAATAGATCTAGCTTTTTACATTAATTTTATACTATCATTTATATTTTTAGGTCTTATTGCTTCCTTGATTGGAATTGAAAGACTCTCACAAAATAGAATAAAAAGCTCATCAATATATAAAAGTACACTAATTAATATTTCAAAGTTAGTTTTACCTATAACAGTTATATCCTTTCAAGTATCACAGATCCAGACTAATTCAAAAGTGGATATAAGTACGCAGTTTGAAAATCCCTTAGTTTTCTTCTTACCTTATATATTACTTTTAATAACATTACTTGTATTATTATTAGTATCCATTTCCCTTGTTATTTCTATAAATGAATATAAATCATATTTAAAATCTAAAAATATTGAACAAAAAGCCTTCCGTAGGATAAGTTTTGATAAAATATTTGAGAATGAAACACGCCAAAAAATTGTTGAGAAAATTCTCAATAATTCAGAAATTCATTATAAAGAATTATTACGAGACTGTCATCTCTCAAATGGGCAATTACAATGGCATTTGGATGTTTTATTAGAATATGGAATAATAAAAATAAGAAAGGTTGGTCAATACAATATCTATAGCCCGATTTATAATAATTTTGAATCAAGTAAATATAATAATATTATAATTAAATCAGAAACAAGTTTAACAATTTTAGATCTTATTGAGAAAACACCCGGAATAATTCCATCGATTATTGCTGATAAACTTAATGTTAAAAGAAGTACAATTAATTATCACATTAGAAAATTGGTAAAAAGAAATTTAATTAGAACTGTTAAATCAGGAAAATATTTAAAATTATATTTAGAAAATAATGATCTCTTTGTGGATTAGATCATTAATGCCATATTAAATTTAATAAATCTTCTTGCATTTAGTTTTTTCTTGAATTTATAATTATATAAAATAAATTTGATAGTTAGATAACAGTCCCTGAAATCTTTTAAATTATACTATATTTTAATTAACCTCCATTAATTTTCTAAGCCTAATCATAATTTCAACCATAGTTAGAGAAGAGTACCACAAATATTTTAATCCTTTTTAATTTCTCTTAAAATAATCCAAAGAATTGGATATTTAATAATATAAATATAAAAAAAATACGATTTTAAAAATGAAAATTAAAATTCAAAAAAGTAAATTTGTTGTTGGTTGTTTAATCTTTATAATACTTTTTAGTGGGATTTCCTCATTTATTAGTATTAATAACACATTAGAAACAACCAATCCTCGAGATAAAACAAAGACACTAAATATTGATAAAAATTTAGTTAAATCATTACAAACAAGTGCTAATGGATATTTGCAAGAACAAATATTAACAGAAATGGTTCAAGGGGGAGATGGTATATATAGAGGTAATGTATATAGTGCAGTATACTCAAATGATATATATGATCATCAAAAACTCCGCGTTGGCCCATATGGTATTAATGATGGACTTTTTGGTTCAGATTACCGTGTAAATATACCATCTAATGATTATGATAATGATTTTCCTAATCCCATCCCAAATCAATATTATCCAAGTCCAGGAACAATCTCAATTGAACAACAAGTAACTGTTCAACCTTTAGGATTAGATCCAGGTATTAAAAATCTCTTAGAAAGAATTGGTGCACTTAGTGAAGTATATAAAGATGGGACATATTTATACGATATAACCGCTTTGCCTAGCGGAGAACAAAATATATTAATTAACTCTGTTACATATCCAGAATATCATAAACCAATTATTATAGACATTGAAAGACAATGGGAGGCATATACTTTATATTATCATGGAACTGCAGAAACAGATGGAACTAGTCCACAAAATTTTATTGAAAATCCATACCCAATGTTCACATTATATGTTCCACATTTATCTATTAATTTTGAAATTGATCCTGCATTTAATTCTTATTTAATGCAAAAGACAAGTAGCGCTGGAATCACTGCTACTGATTTTACATCAGTATCTAATTTAAATTTAATATTTACAGCAGAAAATGCAATGTCGATACTAAAATCAGGAAAAAATAAAACTCCAGGATCATTCAAAGATACGGCGGGGAGCTTTTTAAAAGGTCAACTTAAAGCTCAAATTGCAAAACAGATAATCGGATTTGGTTTTGATCTTTTAGGTATTGAAAGATTTCCAGGTGATGTGGATCTTGCATGGAATGTCTATAGTTATATTAAGAATATATTTCAAATGTTCGCAGGAGCAGAAAGTGCTGTAGGAACACTTATTGGTATACTTATAACATCAGAGATAATAAAAGCACAACAGGCTATTCAGGAAATGAAGACCATACGTTATTATGAATATCTAGTGAATCTAAATTATTTTAAAGCTGCAATTTATGCCGCAATTCAAATTGCCTTAGAACTTCTTAAATCATGTCAAGCATTTATTGAAGTCCATGATTCTGTTCCTTCCACTGAACCTCAATGGTTAATAGATGATGATGTAAATAGGGCCATTGATAAAAATTCAGGACTAGAGATTTCAAGTGATAATGTTCCAAGATGGTGTATGACTGCTGTATATACCTCTTTTAATACTAAAGAAAATCAAATGGATGATATTACAGGTGACAATATAGTAAATTGGGATGATATTGGCAAGTATGCATATTATTATGGTCAATATCAGACAGCTTATGAAGAATCCATAGCTGGAGAACCTGAAGCATTATATTTTGCCCATAATTGTTTGACTACACTATTATTTTCATTAGGTTATTATGTGAATTTTGAAGCTGAGATTAAATTTGATAGTAAATATGATGAACTCCCTGAAGCATATTCATTAAATATATGGTATATTCAAGATGTAAATAGTCCTCCTGATGCGATTAGAAAAGGAGTTTTTAGTGTTTTTGCTGCATTTGGAAATGTACATAATGCTTTTAGAAATTTAGAACAACAAAATACATTATTTCCTTCTGTTGCAATACCAATTCAAATTCTTGATCTTGATGGAGATGGTTTAACTAATAATGATGAAGACCTATTGGGATCAAATCCTCAACACCCTGACACTGACTTAGATGGAATTGATGATGGTTCTGAATATTTATATTGGAATAATCCCATATATATGCAAGGTTCTACTCCAACACAAATGGTAGATAGTGATGGTGATGGATTTTTAGATATTGAAGAAATTTATTACTTTAATACTCACCCACTCGTTGTTAATGATGATTTAGATAATGATCAATTAGAATTGTCATTGGATCCAGATCCAAGAGATCCTGACTACGATAATGATTATGTCCTTGATGGTCATGAATATTATTTTCATGGTACAGATCCTACTATAGCGGATAGTGATGGTGATACGATAATTGATGGTTACGAAATATTTGGTTATTATACTAATCCTAATGAACCTGATAGCGATTTTGATGGACTAAGAGATGATGAAGAAATTTATGGTATCATACTGCAGGTTCAAATTTTCAATGGTATTGAATATATTATTTTTCCTGTCGAATGTTATTCAGATCCTAATAGTGAGGATACTGACCATGATGGTATTACCGATGGTGTAGAAGTTGATCAGGGTACCTTACATGTATATTGGGATACTGATCTTGATGGATTATCAGATGGTTGGGAAATAGAGAATGGTTTTAATGCATTAAATAGTGTAGATCCTGTTTTTCAAATATCATACAATGCTCCCGATTCTCCAACAGATTTAAATCCAGGGACGTTTACTTGGTCTATAACTGATTATTATCCAAGAGCCATTGAATCAGTTTCTATCAAGTATAAGTCTCCAAGCGCTAGTTCCAGTATTGAAATAAGTACGGATAGTTCAGGTTCTTATGATCTTATTTCTGAAGTGGGATATCATGAATTTATAATCAGTGCTTCAAATAGTAATGGATTAACACTCTCTGATTATATAATCCCTATCTATGTAGATTCAGCTATCTTAGATGGTTCTCCAGTTATTTATGGTTCTGAGGATATTATCACTTACGAAGGTACTACAAACCCTAATATAGTAGGGTGGACGATTTATGATCAAAGTATCACAGATCCTATGCTAAATGTTGTCTTAGATAATCAATATCTTCTTTTTGATTACATGCAATGGGGATCTGGTGCTTATCTCGAATTTGATTGTAATTTACTAAATCTCAATGTTGGATTCCATTATTTAAGGATATATGTTTGGGATGATTATACAGGAGCACAAGGAGCATTTGAAAATGCTGCAATTGATGAAGTATTGATATATATATTAGACAATGATGTTATCGCCAATCCTACTAATATAGCTAGCGAGATATATGGTGAATATCCATTACATGGTATTCCGAGAAAGTTTGGAACCACAGATATTACATGTGAACAAATTCATATTATGGATGTAACTGCGATAATGGTTGCAGAATGGGATCAAAATCCCACAGGTGGTCAAAATCCTTTTGATAGTGAAGTATATTTTTTTACAATTCAAGGTAGTTCTCCTTTAAATTTTACATCCAGTTATTCTACCATATTTACAGTACCTTTACCTGGGGATTATAATATAGAGACTGATAAATATATTCTTATGAAATGGGATTCTACTAATAACAAATGGATACATACAGTATTTCCGTATCAAATTGATTGGATAAGAGGAACTTATAGTTTCCGTCTATTGGAATATGGAATATTTGCTTTAGGTAAATATCAACAACCATTAATTCAAAAACCAGATGACATCTCATATGTTTATGATGATGTAAATATTGAAACTTTTTTCATATCTTGGACATTAACAGAATCAATGATTACAATCCCATATTGCGGATTTTTCTTTAATTTTGATTGGGATAATTCAATAGCAGAGGTTTCTGATTGGACTCCTGGATCAACTTTAGAAATGGAGATACATACAAATGATTTACCTCCAGGTATTTATTCCATAACTGCGATCTTTTATGATCCAATCATGGAAACTTATATTAGACAAGACACACATATTTTAGTTTTGGAGAATAATATCTTAGAATTAAATAGTATTGAAAGTGCTGAATTATACGAACATCAGACATATACGGATATATCTCTTGGAGGACTTGAAATTATAGATATTACTACAATAGGAACGGTCGTTTTTGGAGGTGTATGGGATCAAAATCCTGTAAGTGGCTCAGATAATCCATTTAATTGGAATAATGGGGTCTATTTTATTGTTGATAGTGATCAACCAGAATATGCAATTTCATTTAACGACCCAGAATATCCATTTATTCTAAGCGTACCACTCCCTGCTGACTATAATGATGATACTGATACTTTGACATTATTCATATGGAATGAAACTACAAATTCATGGGAAATTGTTGATTTCGAAATTGAAATAGATATTTCGACAAATAAAGCATATATTAAAATGAATAAATTAGGTATTTTTGCTCTAGGTGTCATAGGACCAGAATATATCTTAGGAGATGTTAATACTGATGGTATTGTTGACATTGTAGATGCTCTGCTAACAGCTCAATACTATGTTGGTTGGGATGTTCCCGGATATAATCCAATTGTTGCAGATGTGAATGAAGATGGATTCGTTGATATTGTAGATGCTTTACTTATTGCCCAATATTATGTCGGACAAATTCCAGAACTTCCTTATCTCGTTTAAAATACTTTAAATCTTTTTTTTTATTTTTTATAATTTTACAACCACTTTATAGATTCAATTAAAATAATAATTATTTTAACTATACATTCAGCATATATTTGTCTTTGGATTAAAAAATACAGCAATTAGGGAAATAATTTTTCGGATTTTTCAATGATTATTATATAGGTTATAAAAAAATTTTAAAAAACATCACCAGTAGCATATAAATAATTAGAAGGTTAAAGTTTATAACCTTTAAAATCAAATATTAACACAAAAAGATTTGTTTATAGATGGAAAAGAAAGGAAAATCATAATATATCTTCTATAAAATTATTAGTTATAATTATTGAATAAATAATCATTCTAATTTTATTCTCTGCAAACTCTATTCTTAAGTATCCTTTTTAGTTTTGTTGTCAAATAATTCATCTTTTATTTTTTTAATCGTGATTCCTTTTAGTTTAATAAAGCGGTATATGAATATAATAGTAGATATAAGAATTCCCGCTAGATAAAACACTTGAATGCTCCAGAAATATGATTCAATTGATGTATAGAAAACAAGATTAAAGCTATAAGATAAACATGCAATCATAGTTATCCAAATTACAGAAATAAGCAAAAGAATTCTCTCATAAATTTTCGGTTCACTTTTATCAATTACAAATATTTTTAACCAAAATATAATACAAATAAATGTTATAGGGATAAATACAAGAGAGCTTATAGCAATTGGGATAAGTAAATAAACTGCAAATCGATTTCTCCATATGTCCAATATTTCTCCTAATGTCATTTGATCTTGAATTTGAACTTTTGCGTAGTTTCCTCTCCAATTAAAGTATCTTTTCTTCATTTTTCTTCCTATTTTTTTTGCTCCGCTACTAATACGCTTAAATATTCCTTTATCTACAGCTTCCTGAAATTCCTCTCTAATTAATGGAATTATATACAATGTTAGCATTAAAGAAAGAATTCCATAGAGAAATATTATAAGATCGAACCAATAGCCTATAACTGTTGAAGATGAGGGCTGTAAGTTTGAGAATATGCTATAAATAGTATATCCTATAAAAATTCCTGGAACTATCACTTGAAACATTATGAGAATCTGAATCTCTTTTTTACTAAATTTTTCAGTAAAACGATTTAGAATCCATAATATTCCATTTGAAACAGTTAAGATTAGTCCAAAACCAGAAAGAAGTTTCATTGTCCAATAGAAAAATAAGAAAGTTATATCTAAATTAATAAAATTAAAGATAAATTCAAATATCATAAAAATAGTGGTTGCAACTAAACCAATTATATAAAATATATCAAATTTTTTAAAATCTAATTTCATAAATAAAATTAGTTATTCGATATTTTATAAATATTGGGTTTTAGATCTTAAGTTGATTTATGATAATATATTTTAAATTCACAGACTTGAATATTTTTTCAATTTTTTTTACAATATTTTTTAATTCAACCATTTTTTTTAAAATTTGCTTCCTGATTTAATCCTATGGAACATATTTATATTTGATTTTATTTTATTAGATAATTCTTGTTCTGAAAAGTTTGGATTTCTTTTTCTAATACTATCTTTAATTAGCTTAAATGAATTACTTAGAAAATCATCTGCTACTTTTAATGGTTCTATATTATTTTGTAATAATTTTTTTGCAGATGTAATTTCTTTTTTTATTTTTTCTTTCCTGATTAGAAACAAATTATTCTTTGAAATACTATTCATTATCAACTTAGAGATCTTTTAGAATTCGATCTGCTTACATTATAATTTGATATCTTAATATTGTTATATCAAAATAAGAATATTTATTTTATTTTTTATTTTTCATAAATTCTTTCTCATCATAGAAATTCAATTCAAAGTAGAGCATTTTTTTGATTTTATTATTTTTCATCAGAGGTGTAAAGAAAGATTTAAAGCCAATAGCATCAAGGACATTATGGGAAAAAAGTGTCATTCCATCATTTATTCCTTTTTTCTCATTAAAAGCCTTACTTATTAACGAACAAATATCACATTCATAATTTTGAGGTAGTGGTTCAAAGAAAGGTTCTTCATATACTTCATTCCATGATATTTTAGTAGCTTCTTCTTCACTACTAGGTTTCAATTCTAAAAGAAAATTAGAGGATAAAGTCTTATAAAGTCCTTTTTTATAATGATCTTTCCATGTAGCTTGTGCAATAATTAATAAACAGAAATGTCCTGCGTCATACATACAAATTATACCTTATATCTTTAGATGAGGTATTTAATTTTAAAATGTTTAAGGTAATATTTATACAAAAAATAATTTATTGACTGTTAGGAACTATTAATAAGCCATATTTTGATTATCTTATATTAATTTAGATTTTAGCTTTATAATCCTTTTTGAATGTTTTTTTTTGAATTATGTAATATATTTGTAAGAATTGTTGTTAAGATATTTGAATATGCAATAAATGATGAATTGTAGTCATTAATATGTGTAGGACGTAAAAAAGTAAAAGACTCGAGCAAATTATTCTCAATTATTATCTCTTTCCTTTCATAATTTATTTTTAATTTATTTTTCTCAACAGAGATTAATTGTATCTTTTTAATTAGTAATTCGAATTTAGATCCATCATTAAGATTTATATTTACACTCATAAGTTCCACTTTGAAATCTTATTTCATAATATATTTTAAAGATATCAATTTGAGTTGTATAAAATATTGGTAAGAATTATTATCAGATTATTTGCATTTGATATTTGTCCGGGATTATCTAAAAATTTATTCAGTTGGTGAATAGTAAAAGACTCTAGCAAATTATTCTCAAATATTATAAATTCTTTTTTATATCTTATTTTTATAATGTTTTCCTCAACTATGATTGATCTTATCCTTTGTGAACTCAATTCAAATGTTGATCCATCTTTGAGAGATATTATAATTTTCATAAAATTCACCAATAGATTTATAACGATTTAATAAAAATTGAATATCTAATTGATATAAATAAAGATTCATATTAATTAATAATCTTTGTTAAAAATAAAATTAATTAGCTATTAATTTAATCTCAAGAGATAGGATTTTACTTTAAACATTCTGTAAAGATTAAGTCCTCATCTTCAATTTTTGATTTTATAATACATTTGTAGATAGTTTAAAAAAATCTAGATATATTATTATTCAATCACTTCAAGTTTAAAGCAAACGGGCCTCATTCCGTCACTGCAAGCACCATAAGCAACCCCTTTAGGATACCATTTGAAATTTCCCCCACATGCTAAAGTTGTTATAAATGGTAGGATATCCTTCCAAGCCCATTCGCAAAATCCTTCAGGTTTGAATAAATTTTCATTATCCATAAGAAATTCTTGTCCATCCTTTAAGATATCACAAGGAGGGATCATCTCACCATTTGGTTCATACATTGATTTGCCGAAAACATCTTCTGGACTAAATCGCTTAATAACAGTAATTTTTACCTTTTCCATATGTGAATTTAGATTATATTTTTTAAAAAATTTTAGAAAAAGTAAGATATTTTTTTTATTTTAAATAACTTTTAAGAAAAAAAGGTAAAAGTAATAAAATAGTAATTTGCTTAGATAATTTTTAATATAATATGATAATCTCACTTATTCATAATAAAGGTTAATATTCTTATATCTTTTAGGGATTCCCTTACAGCGATGTTTAATATTCTTATATCGTTTTTTAAAATTTATAAATAAAATAATAATAAAAAAGATGAGTATTATAAAGAATATAAATTTAAAACTTATTCAATCAAACATTTAAAATGATTTAAATGACAAAAAAAAAAAAATTTATAGGTCAATTTGTTGATGAGATGTATAGTATTATTATTGGTTTAGGTATTGCAAGTATTTTATTTCAGGAAGCATTTGAACCAAGTTCAGTTCTTCAAATATTGACAATTTTTATAATTACCTATGTAATTTTAATGTATTGGTGGGATTGGGCAGAATATATATCAACAGAAGTATATAGCACTAAACGTGAATTAATCATTGATTTTATTATCTTATTTACAATGGAACTTTTTTATGTGTTTTATAATCAACTTCTATACTTATCATTAGCATTTTTTATACTAGGTATATGTGATTTTATATGGGTTTCAAATTATATTTATGAATCCCGTCAGGAAGGAGATTTTTCTATTTAGGCCAATAATCTATCTATTTGAGAAAATAATCTGTATATTGATTTACATATTCTCTTTTATAATTTGTTTATTATTAGAAAATATCATATTGTTTGATGGTTTTCTTGAATTAAATAAATGGATTCAAACGTTTAGTATTCTTATCGCATTTTTATTGATAAGACAAGTTGGATTTAATCATATAAGGGGTGAAAAATTCTATTTTCTTCAAGCGGATATAGAAGATGCCAAGAATATTATTGAAATTAATCAATCTTATTTAGATAAATATGATAATAAAGCTGGTTTTCTAATAAATAGTCTTGATTATGATGAATTATTGGATTTAATCTGTTATAATAAAAAATCTTTTTTTATAGCAAAGGGAGAGGATAAAGAATTCCTTGGGTATGCTATAATTGAAGAAAAAATTGAAGAAGATATTTTAGGTGGTATTGAATGGAATTGGATTGATAAAAAAAATAAAGAAGATTTTGAAAGATTTCAATTTATTTATATTACTCAATTAGCGGTAAAAAAGGAGATAATAAGGAAGGGAATTGGAAAATTTATCTATGAAAACTTATTTAAGAAATTTCCAGACAGGAACTTCGTAGCTTTTGTAGCAAAAGAGCCTTATTTAAATCGAGCTTCACGAGAATTTCATAAAGCATTAGGTTTTGAAAGGATTGGAATCTTTAAGAGAGAACGATATTTAGGATTAGATAATTATAAATCTTACTTTTTCTATAAAGAAAAATTAATTGAACCAAAAAAAATACCAATTCTTAAGAAAATTGAAAAAGAAATAAAAAAAGAGTAATTTTTTTTTCTTCAACAAAAAAGAATATAATGAAAAATACTTATTCAACTAGCCTAAAATTAAATGGATTACTATTTTGGTCATAACATTTTATTGTAAAATAATCATATGGATGACCTATGATAAAGTGAATATGTCCTCTTTTGAAGAGGTTAATATCCGCACCTGAAGGTATTGGATTACCTGAAGGGTGTGAATGTACAGTTCCCACAATCGAGGTATCCAATGGAATTCTTGATGGATTAAACAATGCATTATTATTACTTCTTAAAGCCCCCGGAGGTAATAAAAATTCTGAAATTATACCATTCTCCATCCTAAGCATTCCTAATATCTCTCGAGGATGTTGATCCTTACACATTCCTAATATCCCTTGCATTAGCTCTCGTTTAATTAAAACTTCATTCATCTGCATACTCTTAATTAAAAGTTGAACTTCATTTATTATATCAATTATATCGATAGGATCCGTTTTTTTCCACGTCCTTAATGAAGATAACATCATCTTCAAATTCTTAAAGTTCTTTTCGTCAACTTTTTTAAGATTAACTTTTGGTGTCTTTGGATAGTTTTTAAAATCTATATCTAAAAAGACATTATTTTGAAGGGGAATTTGAATGTGGAAAATAAGATCATTTATAAGTAAAGCGTTAGGATATTTCTCTATAATTTTTTGATATTGATCTTCGATAACTGTCATTTTAATCCTTAAGTTAAAATAAAAGTTAACTCTTAAAAATATTTTTCGATATTAAATAAAAATTAGATTTATGAAAAGAATTGGAATTTTTTATTTTTCTTATTATTTCAACTAATAATCTATTATAGATATAAATATGATATTATGAGTTTTCTGATTCTAATGAACCATCAGGACTGATTTTAGTAAGATATGGAAAAGCTTTAAAGATTATTGAATCGATTTCAGCTTCAGAATCATCTGTGAAATAGCAGAATTATTGATTAGGTCTAAAAGTTTTAATGAAAATCTTTTAACACATCCAATATTAACCTATAGTATTTTTCCAGTAATTTACTAGATTTTACTATAATTTTATGATCACCAACTTTTTCAGCGATAAATTTCATAAAGCTCAGACTGTAAAGCATTCCAATAAAAGGATTGCTTTTACCATAAAGTGATTCAATCTTTTTTTTAATCTCAGCCTTTTGATTTGGATCATTTAGATTTAATGATTTCTTTTCGAAAATAAATTCAATTAATTGATTAATAGTGGATTTAAAACAGGTTGTATGAATTTTAGTTAGGGATTCCCCAACTATCACAGTCAGGATCATTTGCCGGTTCATATCTGAACCTAAAGTCTTTTCGTAATCTCTGTATTTATCCATAATATCCTTTATTGGAATTATATGTATATCTTCATTAAAGAACTTTAAATATTGATCAGGATAACCCTCATCAATTAAATTAAGTGGTTTAGTTATAAGTAAATAAAAACTTTCAATTACCTCACCAGCACCCTCAATATATTCAAATTGATTTTTGGTACGACCATAAATACGATCTTCTCCATAATAAAATTGCTGATATAATAAGTACCGTACAACATCATCAGGATCAATTTCCACTGTTGGTTTAATAGACATAGTATTCATCATATTAATAGAAATATTGTTTAATATATTATTAGGATTTAAAAATACTAAAGTATGGAAAAAAAACATTGAGATTTATTTATCTTGAGATTTTTTTAAACAGATTTTTTATATTAGGTAATTTTCAGGATGATAAACAAAGAAAATCTCTAATGAGAACATCATTTATTCTACCCCCATGATCACGTTTTCATAATGCGTTTAAGTAACATGGCAAGGATTTCATTGTAATTTACTAATTCTAAAAGGGGGAAGACCATATTTGCAAATAAATAGGGTTTTTCTGAACCATCATTATCTTTTAAAATATCATTAAATTTAGAGTTAAATTCCACTAAAAGAGATTTGTATTTTTCATATTGATTTTCACTGAGCAAATGAACATTATAGGATATTTTATCAAAAAGTCTCTTATAGACATCCAAAAGTAATTGATTTTCACGATTAAACTCTACTTCTATACCCTCTAGAGCTTGACTGAGGGATCTTGTTATTAAGTTAAGAGTTTTAAAATTAAATGATTTTCTGAGATAAAAATCTTCTAAGTTCTCTTTAGATTCTAATTTAAAAAAATCAGAATCAATATCTTCTATGTTATATCTTAAATCCTTTTTCAATGTGAAATATTTCCTCTTAATTGTTCCTGATTGGCGTTCTGGATCTTTAACATGTGATTCTATAAGACCTAAATTGATTAAACGTCTGGTATAACGAGACATCGTAGCTTTACTTTTTGCTGTTCTTCTGGATAATTTTGCTAGACTTAGTTCTCTATTCACTCTCAAGTAATTTAAAATGATTAAATTGAGATCATTTTCAAATATATCTAATATTTGACTCTTCCCAGTTTTAATTTGTAGTATTGCTTGGCAAAAAGTAGTAAACACATTTACCGCATTATTATCTAACGTATTTGAATATTCTATATAATGAGGTATTGATTGCCTTAATATGAAATCAGAAACATCTATTTTAGAAAATTGTCCGTTAGTTAGAAGGTCTCTCTTATTTCCAATTAATAAAATAGGTAATTCTCTGTTTTTTTTAGATTTTCTAAATTCTGACACCCAATAATCAAATTTTTCTATACTAGATTTATCTGTTATATCATAGATAAAAATTGCTCCTACAGCACCTTTAAAATAACCTTGATGAAATTTTTTATATCGACCATCATCAATAATAACCCATAGTTGTAAAGATATCTTATTCCCATCAACAATAATTTCCCTTTTATGAAAATTTACGCCTATTTTATCTTCGCTCTCTATTGAAGTAGCTTTTTCATCATCTTTTAGAAATTCATTTAATAAAGTTGATTTGCCAACTCCTCGTTTTCCAAAAATACATACCTTGAATTCAATAGGTTCTGTCAATTTAAATTAATCCTTAGTTAATCCTTAATTTATTTTCCAAATTCTTCGATAATCAGGTTGCTTCCTTTGTTAAATCAAATAACTTTTGTCTTTGTGTTATTTTTAAATTTTCTATTAATTTTTTCAATAGAATTAATAATTTATTTATTACTCATTTTTATTCGTCTATATCTTTCTTTCAAATATTCTAGCATTTTACACCAGTTAAATAATTTTTTATATTAATTTAGCAATATTCTTGCATACCTTTCTGCAGTGAAGAAAAATTTTAGAAAGACCACCATTTTTGGATGTAGCAATCATCAAAACTGCATTTTGTTCTATAGCAAATATCAATATATTGAGATATGAACCTTCAACATACATTTTTTCTAAATCATTTAAAGCAGTTTCTCGTTTTAAATATTCAA
>CAZGJX010000066.1:0-24773 GCA_964525635.1 uncultured archaeon | reverse complement strand
AATGAAAGAATAGAAAACTTAAAAAATAAAAAACGCATAAGTTAAGTTATTAAATATTTTTGATTATAACTATAATATTTTTGTTTAATATTTTTTTAGTTATAAAGATATATGAAATAGATTATGCAATATTCCAGATATATGAGAAAACATTGAATAATAGAATTCAACTAAAAAAAACCTTTGATCTACAAATAGATCTGGAACAAAAATGAATAAAAGAAGAAATCTTAATTACTTATATTTAAGTTTTCTACGAACTAAGATTATCAATGAAATTATACTAATTTTTATAATGATAAAATATACTTTTAATAACCATGATTTTTTTAATAAATAAATATAAATTTCTTACCCTCTATTTAGATTAATATTATAAGTTATTCAAAAGTATAAAGTGAATAAATCATAGTAGTTTATTTTGCATTTTTATTTCATATCTATCAACCCCCAACTCAAATTGCCCCAGTTATTAGACAAATTACGAAAGAATCCTATCGACCCATAATTGAAGCCTTAAAAACCCATCCAGAGGCTAAAATAACATTAAATATCAATGCTACACTAACAGAGCAATTAAATGATTTCGGATATAATGATATCATTGATGGAATCACCATTCTTGCGTCTCGAGGGCAAATTGAATTTACTGGTTCAGGAAAGTTTCATCCCCTCTTACCTCTCATCCCTGAACCAGAAATAAAGCGTCAAATTAAATTAAATCATGAAACTAATCGAATGTTCTTTGGGGATGTATACCAACCAAAAGGCTTTTTCCCTCCTGAAATGGCAATATCAGAGGAAGTATTAAAGTCCATTAAAGATATGGGTTTTGAGTGGGTGATTATGAGCGGAATTGCAAATACTTTTAATCCTTGGCCTACAACATTTATATCTCAGGATCATAATGGATTAAAGTTAATATTTAGGGATGATCTAATCTCTACGGACTGCGCCTTTGATAAAGTAAACAATGTTGATGCTTTTATTGCTCGTATTTATTATAAGCATACTTCTGAGGACTATTATGTTGTCGCAGCGATGGATGGGGAGACGTATGGACATCATGTGAAACACGCTATCACTAATTTTCTCATTCCTTTATTTAATGCTGTTCCATATCGCCAAGATGTCAAAATGTGTACGATTTCGGAGATTATAGAAAGGTTCCCCCTCGGAGAACCCCAAACACCAAGAGATTCTAGCTGGTCAACAATGGCCTATGATATCATGCAAGATGTCCCTTTCCCTCTCTGGTTTGATCCAAATAACGAAACACATTTACAACAACATCGCTTCTTTATGTATGCGCTTACTCTAATCCATTTAGCAGGAAAATATTATGAAAGCATGGATGCGAAAAGAAAAAAAATCTTTAACAATGCCCGTAATCTTCTTGATAGAGGAATTCATAGTTGCCAGACATGGTGGGCTTCTAAGCGACCTTGGTATAGCCCAGATATGATTTTAAGGGGTTTAAATGAGGTCATGATGGCAAGCGTGAATGCAAAAAGAAGCTTTCCACCTAACATTTTTGAATATATTCCAGATATAGAAGAAGCGCTGGATTTAATCATGGAAGATATGTTAAAAGCACAAAATAAAATTATTCTTTCACTGAAATGATTCTTTTCATTTGTATTAAAAGATCCTTCTTATCTTTACGATGAGCTGTTTTTAGAGGGATCTTTCTTATCATATTTTGTTTTTTTATAAAATTAAAGATTTCTTTAATTAAAATATCTGGATCCCATTCATTTGCTTGTGTTTTCAAGAATAAGTATTAATATAAATCAGCAAATGGATCATTTTCTGGATTTTTATTCCAGATATACTCAATTTCTTGACATTGCTGTTCAGCAATTTCTTCACCTAATAAATCACTTATAAATGCTAAAGTCATATCAATACCTGCAGAAACGCCTGAAGAAGTATATATATTCCCGTCAACGACCCATCTTGCTTTTTTAATCCAAATAACTTTATTATTTAGTGATTTTACCCAATTAAATACTCTTTTATTTGTTGTCGCTCTTTTTTGATTTAATAAATATGTTTTTGCAAGGAGGGCAGCACCTGTACAAACTGAGAATATATGTGTTGCTCTTTTTCCTTTTTCTTCAATTATACTAATTAGATCTATGTTATTAACCTCATTTCTAGTTCCATATCCTCCAGGTATTAATAAAGTATAATCTTTATTTGGAGCTTTATCGATTTTTTCTGTCAAAATAGGTACAGATTGACTACTATAGACGATACCTCCACATAAAGAATAAAATTTGATTTTAAAATGATTTTTTAATCTACCTAGAATTTCAATTGGACCAAAAACATCAAGAGTTTCATATTGGTTAAATAAAATAGCAGATATTTCCATTTTTTATTCTTTTATTTTTCATTATAATTTAATCTTAATTGAATAATTATTATAATCAAATTATAATTTTTTTTTAAATTATTGAAGTTTTTCCAATCAAGAATTTTAAATTCACCATTTAGATAAATTAAATCATTTTTTTTTGTTATAATTAGCAAATATAGGAGATATTTGCTTAGAATCATCATTATATATAAATAGAAACACATAAAATTTTTATATCATTAAATTAATAAATAGATTAATTTCTATAATTTTGAGATTTAGCAAGAAAATGAAAATTAAATCTAATACAGTAATATTAATTTTACTTTTATTTCTTTTTCTATCCACCTCATCACTATTGAATCTACAAACCAATAGAGACAATAACATTCAAGAATCTATTCTTTCAAATTTAAATACATCTGCAACATATACAACTTCAATTGTGATTGATGACATGCCAGGGAGCCTCAATAATTGGACTTGGGCAAAAGATCAAGGAATATGCACAGGTTCTGGTACCGCTTCTAGTCCATATCGGATAAGGAATCATTTTTTCAATACCTCATCTATTAATACTAATTGTCTTACTATATCGAATTCTATTAAATACTTTCGGATTGAAGATTGTACTTTTAACGGATCGCCTAGTTGGGCAGCCATTCACTTATACAATACTACAAATGGATATATAACGAGAAATAGTAATATTGGATATACTGGTGCTTTTGTTTGGTTGATTTACAGCAATGATAATAGAATTATTGGAAATAATGCTTCACTATGTTCTGTTTATGCTATATTACTCGAAGCTACATCTACTGAAAATATTATTTCAGAGAATATTGTATCATTTAATTTGGATGCAGGAATTTATATTGATAGTGATTCTGATACAAACCTTATAGAAGATAACATCATTCATCTTAATCCATATGGAATTTTCTTTGATTCAAGTTCCAGTTCTAATATTGTAAGAGGTAATAGTATTTCAAATAGCACAATATATGGTGTAGTGCTTGATGGATCGACCAGTAGTAATAAATTCTATTCTAATTGTTTCATTGGTAATGCTAACCATGTATTAGATGATGGAGGTTCAACTTGGGATGAGGATGGAAAGGAAAATTACTGGGACGATTATTTAGGGAGCGATACAGATGGAGATGGTATTGGAGATGTCCCTTACGATATATCAGGATCTTCGGGAAGTCAAGATAGTTATCCATTAATGTCTTGTCCAAAGAAAGGAACTAGTGGAGAGGAAGGAATCCCTGGTTATGATATAACAATATTATTCAGTTCTGTCCTATCTATAACAATTATAACGACTTATATAGCTCTTAAGAAAAAGAATTTCAATTTTTAATTTTTTCCTATAACCTTTTTTTTTCATTTTTTAATCAAGAATTTCAAAATCGGAATTTAAATAATAACCAATCAGTTTTGTTAAAAATTTTACTAATTCCTCATCAGATTCAAAAAGAGGCTGTAAAAATATATGCTGAAAAATAAATGCATTACAGGTATGACTAATGAGTTTAAAAGCCTTTAATAAATGATCCTCAGGTATTTCTCTAAAGGTTTCATAATTATTACGTAGATTGGTAATAATACTACGATAATAATCTGTAGAAATACTACCAACATCTTTATAAAAATCAGGATTGGATAATATAGCCTGTGTTAATGCTGAATAATAAGCACGATATTCATGTGTATTTTTTATAAGGTTTGAAGCAAAATTACCAAGATAATTAGGATCTAGAATCATATCTGATGTTAAGACCTTGTCTGTCTTATTAATTTCATTTGTAAAATAAATTATAAGACTCTTCATAATTGCAGGTTTTCCTTCTGGAAAATGGTGATAAATTGTACCAATTGCAACTTTAGCTTTATCACGAATATCTCTTATGCTTATATCATTATAACCGTTTTCTATAATTAGTTCATATAACGCTAATATAATATCTTTATTATGATCTCTCTTTTTCTTTGAATCATTCATTTTTTTTTTCATTACTAGATCATTGTTCTAAAAATTTATATATTATTATGTATTCTAGAATACTGATCTAGATCAATGTTATAGTATTTAATTATTATTGTAATATAATAATTTAATATTTGAATTCAATAAATCTCTATGAAATTTTATAAAAAAAAAATGAGATGATAAACGTGATTGATGATAAAATAAACCAAAATAAATCTTTAAGACTAGCTGGCATCATTTTATTTGTGTATGGTATTGTTGAAATTCAACAATGTACGACAGCTTTATTAATAGCTTTAGATATAATTCCTAACTTTAATCTTACATTTTTTGAACTTTTATCTCCAGAAGGAGAAATCTCTGCATGGGTAACAGAACCAATTCTTTATCTTCCAATGGGTGTTATGTTTACCATAATAAGATTCATTTCTGGTATAGCAGTATTAAGAAATAAACTATATGGATTTTGGTTAGGTATAATTGGATCTCTATTAACGATTTTTATGATTGTAACCGCGATTTCCATTAATGCTTTTATGATGCCTTTTCATGCGGTAATTATAATATTACTCCTTCATGGGTATTGTAAGGATCGCTCAATTATATAAATAGAATATGTTTTGGATTTTTTTTTTTTTTTGAATAATCTTGATTATGTTTATAAATTTATACTCTCAATAGTTTAAATTCTATTTGTTTATTATTATTATATAATAAAAAATGAATATTGACTCTAAATTATATAGTGAATCTAATTATGGAAAAAATGATATCTTATTGTGGAATAGTTTGTTCAGAGTGTCCTGCGTTTATAGCCACACAAAATGATGATGATAATGCAAGAAAGGAAGTTGCAGAGAAATGGTCTAAGGAATTTAACTCAGATATAAAACCAGGTGATGTTAATTGTGATGGATGTTTACCTTTAGACGGAAGAAGACTAAATTATTGCAATATATGTGAAATTAGAAAATGTGGTATAGAAAAAGAAGTAGAAAATTGTTCTTATTGTGACTCATATAGATGTGATAAATTAATGAAATTTCATGAGCATAATCAACAATTAAAACAAAATCTTGATAATATTAGAAATGGATTAAAATAAGAAGTAAATCAACTTTATATTTTTTTTAATTATAATTTTAATAATTTTTTTACATAATATCTTTCTTTTCATTCTCTTGAATTCTAATAGTATGTACGAGTGCTTTTAATTCTTTAAATTCTTTATCTCTTTCTTCTAATAATGTAGCACAATTCTCACAATATCCACGATTTATATCAATTTCACTTTTACAGAACATACAATAAGATTCTTTTTTGATTTCTTTATGTTTGTTTTCCATGAATTCCGTTTTTTCTACTTCCTTACCTATAGTAACTGATTTTTTTTCTTTCTTCTTGTTATATTCTCTTTTAATTTTAATGTTTTTACTTATCTCATCATTTTTTTCTTCTATAATTTTTTGATTATTGAAATCTATTTCCTTATTAGTGAGCCAATGACGCTTAATATAAGAAGTCTGAAGTAGAAAAGGTTTTTCAATTGAATTGACTCTCACAATACATTGCCCTCTTTTTAATTCAGAAAGATATTTAACTTGATATTCTTCTAAATTTAGTAATTCTTGCATAAATTCCTTTTGCATATGGATTTGAAAACATATAAGAACTCCTGCATTATTTAGGATCTCTTTTGAAATATTTGGTCGTGTAGCAAGAGAAATTAAGCATTCTCCAGTGCCTCTCAGAAGTAAAGCAATATCCTCTAAGTAGGAGGTTAATTTTGTTCTTTTTAAAAGATCTTGAGGAGCATAATATTGTGCATCCTCAATTATAGTTATATGCCTAATACCTTTATAGTTTTTACTCCCCAATTCAATATTTCTATCCCAAAGATATTTTAAAATCATGTTAAGAAAGAATAAAGCATCCTCCTTCTCACCACCCAACTTAATTATAGAATTCAAATCTAAAAGAATCTTATGGTTAAATAATTCTCTTACGCTATAACCAGAATCTTTATCAAAGATATTTTTTAAAGGGCCAATATAATATCTCCTAATTCTATTCTGTATTGCGATAATACTATTTTTAAAAGTAATATCTTTTGTTTTATTTAGATATTGTTTTGTAACTTCTTCAAAAGATGACCAATTTCGGTATTTTGGTTCTTTTATAATACTATTTAGTATTTCAATAAATATTCTCTGCATTTGAGGAGAATAATCGATATTTTCAAGTAAACCTCCGCTTTCAAAGATTTTAAATACTCGTTCTGCGTGAATTGCAGGATTTGAGCCTTCTGGATCAAAAATATTTATGCTAAAGTTCTTTCCTGGTTTGAGAATTAACATATCCTTTATTTTTGTTTGTAAGTGATGATATTCCCCTTTAAATTCTGTAATTAAAAAGGGAATATCTTTATGTTTTTTCCTGAACTCTAGTAAAAAAGATTGTAAAAAATTACTTTTTCCTGAACCAGTTAAGCCAGTGATGAACATATGTTGGGTTAAATCTTCCAAATGAAGATAAAATGAATGTTTCTGTTTATTTTTCCAAAATATTTTACCTAATTTAATTGTACCCTTGTTTCTCCAATGACTTGGATAATCCATTCCAATACTGTAATTTTCCAACTTATATGATGAATAAAATATTCTAAATGAAAGTATTAGCATAAGAATTGAGCTAAACATGATTACATAATAAAATAGATTTTTATTATTACGATTCAGATATAAAACAAAACTGTTTAGAGAGAATGATATAAAAAATAAAAAAATGATAAAGAATTTCAAATAATTTACTTTACTTCCTTTCTCTCTTAAATTTTTTTTTATTAATATATATTTCAAGATATAATATATTATTGTAAATATCGATAATGTTAATGACAGTAAAAGACAAATAAATTGATCAATCATTTTATATTTTTAAAAAGAAAATAATTTAAACCAATCAAAAAAAAACATCATATTTTATGATCTAAAAATGGAGGATCCTAGACTATTTTCACTATTTAATACCTATTGTGGAATGTGTCCACCAAAAAAATTTTCAAACTTGTGTCGAATGTGATGCTTATCCTTGTAAAAGTATAGAAAAATTTCCTTATAAAGAATTTCTTAAAAGAGAGAGACGGGATGTAAATTACCGTAAACATTATGGAGATGAACAATGATTTACTAAAACTATTGAAATAAATGCTTATCCATCGTGTCAGGAACTTAATTATTGGCGAGCAAGAATATGCAAATCGTGTGGCATAATGCTTCAAGAGCGGTATATTTAATAATAAAAAACTATTAATATTCTAAGGTTTTCAAAAAAGAATTAATAAAGTAAAATAATGAAATCGTTAAATAAAGTTAATATATACATTATTTAAGAATAAAAATTAAGAAAATTTAGAATATAAACTTGGATATATCAACTTAATCTTTTTAACTTAAGATGTATATTGTATGGCTGTTTAGATCTTATAATTAAGAAAAGTGTGTTTTTTTTTTGATTGTTTAAATATTTTAAAATAGATAAAAACTCCTTGAAAAACTAAAAAGTTTAAGAAAAATAATGAACTTAAGACTTTTCAAATATATTTCCACATAAACCACATTTACACTTCATTTTATAAACTGGAGTACCCTGCATGCTATAATAAAGAACAGTATTTTTATCAGGTTCCTCATGAATCTTTCTAGGGTTTTCATTTCCACATTTTGGACATTTTGTACGTTTATAATCTGACAATTCTTCAGCTCCTAATAATTAATTTACATATAAAATAGATTTTAAAAATATAAATCTAGGTTTTTAAATAATACCAATAGATTTTTGATAAATATTTTTATGAAAAAAAGATATTATGTAGAAAAACTATCAAAATCATAAAATGGATGGAATTTATATTTTTAAGTTATCATTTTCATAATTATTTTATATTAATTTTATCTAAAATTAATTTAACAATCTCATTGATTGTTTTATTGGAAGTATCTATTTTAATTTCTGCAGCAGCCCTATAAAAAGGCTCTCTAAATTTCATAACCTTCTCTATTTCTTTTTTGGGATCTTCTTTATTAATCACTGGTCTACTTTCTTTTCCATCTTTCATAGCCCTTTTATAAATGATATTAATAGAAGCTTCTAACAATATAATAAAACAATTTTGTTTCAGATAGTCTATATTGATTTTATTAAGAATAACGCCACCTCCACATGAGATAACAACTTTTTTATAATCTGATAATTCTTTACAAATTGCTATTTCATATTCTCTAAATTTTAGCTCACCATTTTCAGAGAAAATCTTTGGAATCGATTTACCCGCTTTTTTTACAATCAACTGATCCATTTCAATGAATTTGTAATCATCACCTAATACTTCTACTAATTTTTCACCTATAGTCGTTTTTCCAGTTGCCATAAAACCTATAAGCGCGATAGAATTTTTAGTCATTATTTACTTAACCTAATTTCAAAAGAAATATTATTAATTTTGCATTTTAAATTTAAAAAACAAATTAAAAATATCTAAAAATAAATTTTTTATGTTAGAAAAAAAAATATTTACAGGACAAACTAAAACATTTTGTCTTATTGGAAATCCAGTTGAACATTCAATGTCTCCAACGATGTGGAATCCTGCTTTAGAGAATTTAGGATTGGATTATGTTTATGTTGCTTTTAACGTAATTTCAGATAATCTTGAAAAAGCTATTGATGGAATGAGAGCTTTAGGAATAGAAGGGATGAATGTTACTATACCCCATAAGGAAGCTGTTATAAAATATCTAGATGAAATTGAAGAACTTTCTTTGAAGATAGGGGCAATTAATACTATTAAAAATGAAGATGGTTATTTAATTGGACGGAATACAGATGCTGATGGTGCTAAAAAGTCTTTGATTGATGCGGGATGTGATATTTCAGGAAAAAAAATATTAATTCTCGGAGCAGGAGGTGTATCCAGAGCATTATGTTTTGTTTTAGCTGAGGAATCAGAGGAGATAATTTTATTGGATATTGTTGAAGAGAGAGCTAAACTTCTGGCAAATGAAGTTAAAGATAAAATAGGAGGAAATGTCAGTGGAAAAATATCTACTAAAGAAATTATTTCTAAAGAAATAAAGTCAGTTGATATTTTAATAAATGCAACTCCTATAGGAATGTATCCAAATATTCAAAATATACCTATTTCTAAAGAATTATTACATAATGACCTTTTTGTATTTGATGTTGTTTATAATCCATTAAATACAAGATTAATGAAGGAAGCAGCGGAATTAGGATGTAAAACATTGGGAGGATTGGATATGTTAGTTAATCAAGGGGCTTTAGCCTTTAAATGGTGGACGGGAAAAAAACCAAATGCAAATCTTATGAAAAAAAAAATAATTGAATTTTTAGGTTTAGAATAATCAAGAGTATTGATCTTTTTTAAAGTTATTAAACAGAATTTTAGAATCTTTTTAGACTAATTAAGATCAAATTGATAAAAAAAAATCTTAAAGCAATGTATTTTTTATAAATGTAATGGTTAAACCTATCGTATCTTTAGCTCGTGATGAAAATATTGAAGTTGCTGTAAATACTGCATTAAATCATTTGAAACTTCCCGATCTACATAATAAAACTATTTTATTGAAACCAAATGTAGGAAGAGAGACAGATCCTAAATTGGGTATTAATACCAATCCTGATGTTGTATTTGCTGTATATAAATACTTAAATGCAAAATTCAACGCTAAATTCCTATTGGGAGATTCACCGATTATAAATACAGATACAAGAAAAGCTTTTATTCAATCTGGCTATTCTCAATTATTAGAAAATAAAAATATCAATTTTATTGACTTAGATGAACCACCACCAGTAATATTACAAATTCCTAAAGGTCGATTAATAAAAAAAATTAAAGTTACTGGATATTGGAATGAAATTGATTGCATTATCTCAATACCAGTGCTTAAAATGCATATGCATTGTGGAGCATCTTTAAGTTTTAAAAATTTAAAAGGTCTTATATATAGAAAAAATAAGATTAAATTACATCATTTCCAAGCTCCTGAAATATTAAGCAAATTTCAGCAAAAAATAGAAAAAGTGAAAGAATTAGATTTAGCTATTGCTGATCTTTCTCATATTTTTAATCCCGATTTAGCGATTATAGATGCATCATATGCTTTAGAAGGAATGGGCCCTTCTTCAGGGAATATGGTAAAAATGGATACAATTATTGCATCAACTAATTATCTAGCAGCGGATATTATGGCACTTACTCTTACACGTCAAAGTTGGACATTAAATGATGTTCCACATTTAAAGTTAATCTCAGAATTATTAGTAGATATGCCTAAATCCAAAAATGATATAATTACGATTCCATCAGATTATCAAAAATTTATTAAATCTCTGGAACCTCCTCCAACATCCATAACTATAAAATATAAAAATGTTAGTTTAATTAGTGAACAAGCTTGTTCTGCTTGTTTATCTACGATAATGAATTTATTAGAAAATAATAAAAAGTTTATAGAAGAACATTTTACAGAAGCAAATCCTTTAAGATTAGCAATTGGAAAAGGTTTAAACGAATCAGATTTATATGACAACACTTATCTTATTGGAAATTGTACCGCCAAAAATCGTGAAAATGGTGTCTTTATTCAAGGATGTACCCCCGTAGAATCAAAAATTATGAGTATTATAAAACAAAATCTAGAAAAATGATATTTAATTTTACCTTGTTTAATTTAAATTTTTGAACCACAATCTGTACAATATTCAATATTTTTATCAATTATTTGCTTACCACAAAGAGAACAATATATAAATTTCTCACCACTGACTCTAATAATCGACTCTCCAGTATGATTAAGTGATTTATTTGAGTTTTTTATGTAAGGATTTAATTCTTCTTGATAATGTTCTTTATGATTTAAGGAGATAATTGTTTTACAATGAATACATATATTTTTTTCTTTTGAGTAATGAATCCAAAGATAGATTATTAAGCCAATCCCACCACAAATTAGCAACATTATAGCTAAACCAATTTTGATTCTTTCTCTTATAAGTAGAACATTATGTCCACATTTGTGACAATAACCATATGTCATATTTATTTTAACCTATAAAATATATTTTATCAGTTAATTAAAAGTTATAAAAAATAATATTAAAAAGATTGTTAGTCCAATAATTAGGAGAAATTAAATTAAGATATTATTTTAGACTTTAATAATATTATTAATGAGTTTAATATCTAGGAAAATCTTTATTGGGAGGAATAACTATATTTTATTACCACATAAAGGACAAAAACGTAATCCTAATTCTATTTTTTCCCCACACAAAGAACAAAATTGTGGTCTTTCTTCTTTTATTTTTCCTTTTTCATCTTTTTCAATCGATTTTTCAACAAAAGGGTTGTTAAAGGGTTTAATTTCATATATCATATCATCCTGATATGGATAATGACCTCCAGAATTAGGAATTTGAGTATCTACAAAAGGACTGGTTATTGAATTGCAATGAACACATCTATTAATAGGTTTACGATACCAAATTGCTAAGTATATTGCTAATCCAATACCTGCAGTAAATATAGCTAATATAATTGCTAGACATATATCTTTATCCTCTCTTTTTACTAAAACTTGTTGCTGGCAATGACTACAATAACTAGATACCATTTTAAATCATATTAATTCGTTTTTTAGAATATAAACTATTTGAAGATTTCTTTTTTTTATTTAAATAATGAAAAGATCTAGGTCGGAATTTCATGTTTCCACCCACAATAAGGACAAATTGTAGCTTCTTTTTCGATTTCCTTCTCACAATTCTCACAGATCATAAATTCTCTCTTTATTTCTGAAACCACTTCATCCTTTTTATTATCCTTTTTATCTTCTAATTTTTCAAGTAAATTAATAACAGGAACCTTAGGACCTGGAATTTTATTGGGGGAATCATAATAAACAATTTCTTTGTTACATTTTGGACAATATTTTCTATTTTGAATAAACTTTCTATAAATTATAAAGACAACTAATGCGATGCAGAAAGTAGCAAGACTTGCAACCAATATTATTTGATAGTGAATAGATTCCAATGGTTTCTTTTTAGGTTTGGGAATGGATTTTCCGCAAGTATTACAATATGCGTATTTCTTTTTTAATGCCATATTTCTATTTATTATTAAATTAATTAAATATATTATAATTTTTACAATAAATATTAATTTTTTTATAATTATATAATCATTTAAAAATTCCAATAAAGAGATATTTAATGATGAATATATTATGTTTATTCTTTTGAATATAAAATATGATTAATTAATTTGATAGGTGTAAGGATTTTTGATGAAAAAATCTTTTTTCTGTGTTTTAGATGGTATTGATGGAAGTGGTACCACTACACATTCTAAACTTCTTGCAGGATTTTTAGAAAATAGAGGTCTAATGGTATATGTAACTCAAGAACCAACCCATAGTGATATTGGCCTTTTATTAAGGAAATATTTAACAGATAAAGAAATACCCCCCTCGACTGATGCTTTATTGTTTGCTGCTGATCGTGATCTTCATTATCATTTAGAAATTAAAAAGAAATTAAATGAAGGATATATAGTTATCTCAGATAGATATTTGGAGGCATCAATAGTATATCAAACTTCCCAGTCAGAAGAAATCTCTGTTGAATGGGTAAAACAAATTAATAAATATGCAGGAAAACCTAATTTAATGATTATACTAGATATTGATCCTAAGATTTCACTTGCAAGGAAGAAAAATCAAGAGTTAGAAAAATTTGAAAATATTGAATTTTTAAGTAATGTAAGAGATCTTTTTTTAAAAAGAGCCGAGAAAGAAAATTATTATATTGTTAATTCTGATGATATAATCGAATTTACTCAAGAAAAAATTCAAAATATTGTTATTGAACATTTAAAGAAGTATAAGATTCTCTAAAATAGAAATAATTAAATGTGAGTTGAATTTTGCTTTAATAGAAAAGAAAAATATAATTTTTAATTTAATATATTATGGATCATAAGAATTTTTCAGAAGAACAAATTTTCAGCGAAGAAAGACTATTTAAATATATAGAAGATTTGTCATTTCCTCGTTTAGCTGGAACTGATGCAGAAAATAAAGCAGTTGAGATCACTTTAAAAAAATTTAATAAAATTGGATTTTCTAAGGAGCAAATGAAAGCAGAGTCATTTTGTTTTTCAAACTTTTATTCGACTACCTTAATTAGATTAATTGCTATGATGAATTTATTATTTTTATTGACGACCATTTTATTAAGTTATATATATCCTATAATATCTCTTTTTATTTTGGGAGCACTTTTATTTATTACTCTTTTAATTATTAGAGCTTTAAAAACACCAGAATCTCCCGGTTTTTGGGGAAAATATTATGGTCAAATGGTGAATGCCACAAATGTGTTTGTGAAAATCCCTGCTAGTAATCAAATTGAATATAAAGCAGGAAATATTCTAATTTCTGCTCATTTAGATTCAAAATCTCAAAGTATTAAAACAAAATGGCGTATTCTTATATATAGGATTTGGTTTTTTAGTGGTATTGTTCTAATAGGTTTTTATTCATTATTTCTGCTAACGATATTTGGACATATAGATATTAGCACTCGTCTTTTGGAAATAGGAATTTGGAGCCCAACAATTATTATTTCAACCATGAATTTATTATTAATGAATCTTAATACACATAATAAATCACCTGGGGCTCTTGACAATGCTTCTGGAATGGCTTTAATATTTGAATTAAGTTCATATTTTCGAAATCATCCATTAAATAATTATAATTTATGGTTTTGTCAATTCTCTGCTGAAGAATTAGGAACTATGGGTTCAAGAATTTTCTTAAATAATTATGAAAATCAATTCATTAAACATAAACCATTTCAGATTAATTTTGATATGATATCATGTAAAAACCATAAATATAATCAAATAGAATATTTGAAGACTTATGGTTTCATTCCAAGAAAAAAAGTTGCTCCATTATTAGGTAAATATTTTGAAATAATAGCAAATGAAAAAAAAATAAAATTCCATGGTTTTCATCTAACAACTGGAGCTCATACGGATACAGTTCCATTTCATTTGCGAAATTATGAAGCGATTGATTTAGTTACTCGAGCAGCTTCAACATGGAGTCATACTAAAAAAGATACAATAGATAAGGTTGATCCTAAAGTCTTAAAAGATACATGTATATTAGTAAAAAATGTTGTATTAAATCTTGATAAGGATTTCTCTTCATAGGAATTAATAATAAATGATGTGAAAATAATTGAGTTATACTATCTGTGAAAAAATACTAATAAAACATAATAATAATAAAGATTTATACCCGGGACAATTTATCCATGCCAATATTGATTTAATTATGGTTCATGAACAATTAGGTGGGATAATTCAAGAGGAATATAGAAAATTGAACATAGATTATGTTTGGGATCCAAATAAGATATTTTTTATATTAGATCATTGGTTTCCTGCCCCTACAATTTCTGCTGCTCAAAGACATCAAAAATGTCGAGAGTTTGCGAAAGAGTATAATTTCATTCATAATTTTTTACAAAATGAAGGCATATCTCATCAAGTATTACCTGAAAAGGGTTTTGCAAAACCAGGAATGTTAATTGTTGGAAGTGATAGTCATAGCACAACATATGGGGCATTTAATTGTCTCTCCACGGGAATTGGTGCTTCAGATGTTATAGCCATATTTGCCACAGGAAAGTTATGGTTAAAGGTCCCAGAATCTTATAAAATTCATTTAACAGGAACTTTACCAAAAAATGTAATGGCTATGGATTTTATATTAAAATTCATAGGAGATATTTCTACAAAAGGAGCGCTTTATAAATCATTAGAATTTCATGGGGAGGGTTTATCATCAATATCAATTGATGGGAGGATGAGTATATCAAATATGGTTGTTGAAGCAGGAGCTAAATTTGGAATTTTAATACCAGATAAGAAATTAGAGAATTGGTTGAAAAGTAGAGGTCTGAATTCATTAAATTTTACTTATCCTGATGATGATGCAACCTATGAAAAAGAGATGACATATGATCTATCTGATCTTACTCCTATTATAGCAAAACCACATAATCCTGGAAATCTAGCTCATATAAATGAAGTTGAAGGAATTAAAATTGATCAAGCTTTTTTGGGTAGTTGTACGAATGGTAGGTTAGAAGATTTAAGGATAGCTGCGGAGTTTTTGAAGGGGAATTATGTTCATCCCGAAACGAGATTGATAATTATCCCCGCCTCTAAAGAAATATTTCTCAATGCATTAAAAGAAGGATTAATTGAGATATTTATAAAAGCAGGAGCTATTATAGGAAATTCTACATGTGGTCCCTGTATTGGAGGTCATTTAGGAGTTTTAGGACCAGAAGAGGTTTGTATTAGTACTACTAATAGAAACTTTAAAGGAAGAATGGGAGATCCAACTTCAAAAGTATATTTAGCTTCTCCTGCAACTGTTGCTATCTCTGCTATTAGAGGAAAAATTTCAGATCCACGGGAGGTGATGTAAAAAATGAAGGAAATTGAGGGTAATGTCTATTTAATGGGTGATGAAGTCAATACAGATGATATTGTACCCAGCAAAGCTTTAACTATAATTGATATAGCTAAAATGGCTCAATACACTTGCGAAAATATAGATCCTGATTTTATTCAAAAAGTAAATAAATTAAATATTATTATTGCAGGAGAAAATTTCGGATGTGGTAGTTCACGGGAGGAAGCTGTTAGAGTTTTTAAATATTTTGGAATTCAAGCAATAATAGCAAAATCTTTTGCGCGAATTTATTTTAGAAATTTAATAAATCAAGGAATTCCAGCTATAACATTAGATTGGAACCATGGAGATTTTTCAGAGGGAGATCATCTAAAAATAACTCTAGAATCAGGAAAATTGCTAAATCTTACGAAAAATAAAATTAAACAATTTGAAAAATTGCCAGAATTTATACTTGATATTTTAGAACAAAAGGGAATTTTAAATAAATTAAAAAACAGTTTATAAAAATAAGATTACATAAGGTTTTTAATTTCTTTTTCAATTTCATTTATTCTTTTTTTAGATTTTACTAAAATAGACGTTTTTCCATATTTTTTAAACCAATTTTCAAACCTTTCTTCAATATCTACTTCTTTAATACCAATTATATATTTATCCGCAAGACATATAATTTTCTCTTCGATGGTGAGTGGGATAAAGTTTTGTTCTGGTAATCCAAGGACTCTAGCATCATCTTTATCTAGCCCTCCTAGAATATGAGTTTCACATATTCTACATATTTTTTCTGGAAATCCTCTCTCTCTAAGTATATTTCCTCCTACTAAACCATGATTGAATCCATGTGTGAGTGAGCGCCCAATATCATGTAATAGTCCACCAATTTCTACTAGATTTTTATTTACTTTTTCTTTTGTAATTTTATTGGCAATTTCTAATCCTTTATTTGCTACTTTAATTGAATGTTGTTTTACAGAACCCGGTAATTTTACAATTTTTATCAATTCTAACGCATCTTTTCGATCAAGAGTGAGAAAATTGTTTGTTTTCATCTTATATTTAATAAATTATTGAAAAATTTATAATTTTAAGTATAATAATATAAAGAATTCATATAAATAGAGGAGATAATAATATATTATGATTTAAATCATAAAATATTTCATAAATACTTTCAGAAAGTATTATCATCAGATTTTTATACTAATCCTTATTATAATTTTCTTGTTTTAATTTTGGATAATTACCTGTTAGATATCCTCCTAAGATCCCTCCAAACATGCCGCTCAATATTGCACTTAATGTACCTCCAATTGTTTTTATCAATTCAGTTCCTTGAAATAATGCCATTAAATCTTCTCCTGAAAAAATACTTAGAATTATCCATAATAAGAATGTAATTATTATTACTAAAAAACTTGCTATCAAACCTTTTTTTATACCTATTGAAATAGCTCCAGAGATAAAGCCTAAAAAGAAACATGCAAAAAAGGCAGGTTGAAAAAAACCTTGGATTGTATATGGTAATGATTGAAAATAATTAAATATATCAAAACTAAAATTTGCTCCAACTAAAGTGCTTATTGCTCTACTTGTTGCTTGAAAGACATTATTATTTGTATTTTCAAAAATTCTTTGAGCCTCTATAAGAGTATTCCATTGATCAAATATAGAAACGCTTATGAAACTTAATAGAATTCCACACATAATCCCTATTATTAATCTAGTCAAATTTTATACCTTTGAAATTTTAAATTTATACTTTCTTAAGATTATAGAAATAATATTTATATTTTAGTTCTTCTAATATAACAAATTTTTAACTGTAATATTATTCATTATAAAATTTATTAAATTATATGCTAAAAAATTGAAAAATCCAATCCTATCAATTAAATATTAAAATTATGCTATATTCAATTTATTAATTATTAAATCAATTATTTATTTAATAATATCTAGGTTTAAAATTTGGCTAGAAAGAAAAAGAAATCAGAGGAAACTCAAGATACTATAGATGCTGGCGAGGAGAAGAATCTTTTAGTAGATTTTGAGGAGGATTTTGAGGATGACTTAGATTTAGAAGAAGAACTTGAATTACTGGATACAGATGATATTGATGTACTTGAGGATGAAAAAGAAGTAATAATCAATAAAGATGAAGAAAAGAAGCAATTATTTTTAAGCTGTGGTATCCATATTGGGACAAAGTTATTAACTGGTGATGCTCGTAGGTTTATTTATCGTCAAACAAATTATGGTTTATATGTTATTGATTTAACAGAGACAGAAAATAGAATAAAAATTGCTGCTAATTTTCTCAGTAAATTTGTGGATGAAGGTAGTGATAAAGTAATTGTTTCTTCAGTAAGACGATATGGAAAGGAACCAGTCCGAAAATTCTGTGAAGCCTTGGGATGTCGAGCAATAGTTAATCGCTTTATTCCAGGATCGTTGACAAATCCAAATATTGAAACATATATCAAAGATGCAAGTGTTGTTATTATTGTTGATCCACATGCAGATAAGGTTATCCTTAATGAAGCTAAACTCGCTAGGATTCCTGTTGTTGCTTTATTTGATACAGATGACTCTTTAAAAGGAATAGACTTAGCATTACCTGCAAATAATCGAGGCAAAAAAGCCTTAGGATTAGCATTTTGGCTTCTTGCAAGAGAAATTTCTCTTGAACTTGGAAAGATTTCAAGTGAAGATAATTTTCCTTATACACTTGAAGATTTTACTTCAAAAATAGTACCAGTATATAGCCAAAAAAAATAATTACTTCCATTTAGAAGAATAATTATTTTCTTTTAGGTTTACTTGATTTTTATATTATATAGTTTTATATTTGTCTATTTAATACTATATATATTTAGTATTGTTCTCTAAAGCTAATTTAACTTATTGAAAAAAGAAAAGTTTCTTAAAATTATCCTAGATTACTTTTTTAAATACTTTTTTTAATATTAGATAAGTAGGATTATCATTTGGAACATCTAATAAATTTTTTCCAGAAATATTAATTTTACTTATCACGTCATCATTTGGAATTATTCCCAGAAATTTTATATTTTTTGATTCTATTTTATTAATTTCATTAATTAAAACTTGCTTAAGATCCTCTGAAAATCTATTTCCTATTATGTAAATATTTTCGAATTGTAAATCAACTTCATTGGATATTTCTATTATTCTTTTTATAGTATGTATTCCCATTTTTGATGGATCTGTAATAATAAATAAATCTTCAACATCACGACCCATTTTTCGAGCAAAATGTTCTAATCCTGCTGGAGAATCTATCAGAGTTATATCATAATTTTTAGAAAGAGTATCAATTACATTCTTAATAATATTATTAACACTACAATAACATCCCACACCTTCAGAACGCCCCATTTCAAGTAAATCGAAAGATTCCATTTCTATAAGAGATTCAAATATCTCCGATTCGATTATACTTGTTTTAGGCATATTTGGAGGAAATTCTCTTCTTGAAATCTTTTTTTTTAGATCTGTCATTTTTCCTCCAATAGTTTGATTGAATTTTATTTCTTTACCTATTAGATCTCCAATGTTTGCATCCGGATCTGCATCGATTACTAAAATATTTTTATATTCTTTTAACTCGATTAAATATTTCAAGAAAAGTATTAATAAAGTAGATTTTCCTACTCCACCTTTACCACTAAATGAAATTATTTTTGATATCATTAGTTTACTTAAAAAAATGATTTGTATCTAAATAGAAAATGTGTATAACTCCTATTAATATTATTTTTTTAATTAATAAATTTGATATTAATAAATTGAATTCTTACAAGAGATATATAATAAATTCTTTTTTAATATAAATAATATATTGAGAATTATCGATTAAATTTAATTGATGGAGTTTTTAGGAATTACAAGAGAATTTCTGAAAAAAAGAAATATTCTGCTTATTTATTTATATAATAAATCTAAAAAAAAAAGTCAATAAAATGATGGCTCATGGATGAAATAGATCTTCAAATTGCTAAGATACTTTTAAAGAATTGTAGGACAACATATAGGGAAATTGCGGATAAATTTAATTTTTCTCTCAATGCAATCTATAAAAGAGTACAAAATATGATTGATATGGGGATTATACAAGCCTTCACAGCAAGACCTAGTTTAATTGCTATAAATGGGATAGAAATATTAATATATGGAAAGTCAATCGGAAAAGATATGACTTCAATAAGTGAAGAACTAGGATTAAATAATAATACTTATTTTGTAGGGGTAGCTGGAGGTAATTTCTTATATATTGGAGGTTATTTAGGAAGTATAGATGAATTAAATGAATATATTATTTCTATATCAAAAATGGGGAAATTAGAACAATCAATAACCCTCATTAAGAATTATCCAAAGAGAATATACCCTGAAAAGCTAATCGATTTAGATTATAAAATATTAAAAACATTAAATACAGATGGAAGAAAACCTATAAAAGATATAGCAGATGAGATAAATATTTCATCTAAGACAATTCAAAAACACATAAAAAAAATGATTGAAGATGATTTGGTTGATTTTTCAATCAATTTTGCACCTCAAACATTAACTTCACAATTTCATATTTATTTAAAAAGAGAATTAGATTATAATGAGGAATTTAAAAGAATAGACAGCAAGTACAAAAATAATATACTTTATCTACAACAATATAGTAATATTCCACCTCTTATAATGATGACAGCATTAACTAAAAATAATAAAGAAGCAGCTGATCTTTATGCACAATTACAAGATGAAGGTTTTAAAGAATTATTACATGATATCATTTATAATGGGTTTTTCTTTAAGACGTGGAGAGATTTTAACATCATTTGAAAAATTATTACCAAATAAAATCTCCAATTTTTCAACTTAATGGTTGAAATTTCTCCTAAAAATATAGAGAAATATATATAGATTTATATCTTTTTTGGTACATTGATTTAAATATAGATTATTCAATTAGTTCAATATGATAAATCAATTTATATCAATATTTTTAATTTCCAATGGTCTATTAATGATTGGACTTTGGACATTTTTTCTTATTAATCGAGATGGGAATCCTGAACTCATTCAAGAATTTAAAGAAACACCTTATCAAATTAAGTTACATCTTGTTGCAGAATATACAACAGCAATTACCTCTATTATTACAGGAATCTTTAATCTTTTTGTATTTTCTCAGTTTTGGATATTAACACCTATTAGTCTTGGTATGGTATTATTTGCTTCATTTCAAGCACTCATAAGTTATACAGTAGAAGGAGAAATCCCTTTTATACTCATATTAATAATAATAACATCTTTAACATTTTTTGCTATTATTCTCGAAATATCGATTGGGATTATAGGAGAGATCCAAGGTACTACACTACCTTCTGAAATCCTTTGGATATGGGTATTAACAGCAATCAGTCTTGGTATGACATTATATATAATCATACAGACTATTGGATATGAACTTCATTTTGGAAAAGGGAAATATTTTGATAGACATATTTCTTTAATAATTGTTTTATTCTTTATCTTGTTAACTATTATTATGTTAATTTTATATCTACCTTAATTTTATAATCAAAAGACTTAAAAAATTTTTTATTCATGAAATTTTACAATTGATAATTTACTCCAAGAGTTAATCCAGAGATTCTAAATAATTTATCTTTTCCAATTATATCTTCAATTTCTTCTTTTTTATATTGGCTGTAAAAAATAGGTGTTAAAAAATTGTCATCAGTGGAATATTTTCTGGTTAATTGTGTTTGTAAGTTCTTATCTTTTCTTATTAATTCAGCTAATAAAGTATTATTTAACAAACGATAATAAAAACTTATACCTACTGATTTTGGATGGTTTTTTTTAAAGAACTCAATTACTCTCTTTGTTGATTTTATTGATTCATATGGATATCCTGTAAGAAGATCTATTGCTAATTCAATATCATATTTTCTGCAATATCTTATAATGTTTTCTAAATCATTATATGAGTATTGATTTTTTAATTGAATATTTCTATCACTATCTACTGAAAGGGTTATAAGATAGGCTTTAGATTCACTCAATAATTGAAAAAGTTCTTCATCATAAGGAGTTGGTTTCATATATAAAGTCCATTTAAGATCTAATGATTTTTTGATTAATTCTTTACAGAATTTCTTACTAAATTCTAAATCTTGATTAAATTCACTATCACAGAGATGGAAATGATTATATCCTTCATATACGCGCATTTTAATTTCTTCAATTATATTTTCTATTTTCCTGAAACTTACTGGTTTATTTGCTTCAATGCAATATGGACATCTATTAGAACATCCAGTATGAGTTGTAAATCCGATAAGTCCATCATTTTTTATATATTGTTTGTAATCTATAGCTTTAACTTTTAATGATACGAGACTCTCATCAATTCCATAATCCCAACCATTTATAATCCTTTTATTCAATTGATTAGTTTGGAACATTTCCAAAAAATAAGAAAATGCTTTCTCACCTGGTCCAACAATCCCATAATCTACTTGAAGATATTCTATTATTTCATAAGGTATTGCTGTAAAACCAGAACCACCCAATACAATAGGAATATTATATGACTTTATAAAATCAATTATTTTTTTAAATAATGGTAAAAAAAATTCATTATTAAAATATATACAAGAATCGATGTTTCTAATTGAAAAACCAATTAGATCAAATCTATTAATTTCAAGTATTTCTTTTATCACCAATAATGGATCCTCTTTAAATGTTAAATCAAGGATCTCTAAATCATAGTTCTGGTTCTTTAATGATTCTTTTATATATTCTAAACCAATTGGTAAAACAGGAGGACTTTTATAATTATTTGGATTAATTAATAATATCTTTAAAGCCATGATATCTTTGATTCATAGGGAGTTAATTTAGGGTATTTTAATACAACGTATTGTAATTAATTCTATAAATGTTTAAAATAACCTTACAATTATTTATAAAAATTTGGTAATTGTTATAAACATCACCAATTTCTATTCTAATTATCAATCTTCTTAAGGCAAAAAAGACCAGCCCTAAGGTTATAAGGCTGTTCGCTCATCACTGAGTTCAAAACATACCTCATCAATACTAATAAGATTAATATTTCCGAGGTTTTGAAAGAAGTTATCCCGCAATACTTACCACTATGATACATCTAATACCACTCTAAGGAGGGACTATCCTGTTTCAAACGAGGCCCGATATCCCCGACTTGTGAGAATAACCACTTAAAGTTGGATGGAGAAAACTCCATAGAAGGATCATTTTTTTAAGTATACACATTCTTATTTCTATTTAAATGAAATTATAAGTTATGTGATTATGAATTGTACCTTATAGGAAGAATTGATGAATTATTAGAGATAATTTAGTTGGAAAATTAATTAGCGTTCGAAAATACGTTTCCAATGCCTTATATTCTATTCCTATTTTTTAATTATCACACTCCTTTTTTCTATGAGAAATGTTATAATGAGAATAATAGAGAAAGAGATATATAAAACAAGGGAGTGCAATAAATTTTTCAAGTTTCTTAAAATTTATAGATGTTTATAAATAATTATCAAATAGTTGAAACAATAAAAAATTAGATTAAATATGAAAACGATTTTAGGGATAATTGGAAGTCCTAGAAAAGATGGAAATACTAATATGTTAGTTTCTAAAATTCTTGAAGGCTCAAAATCTATTGGAAATAAAAGTGATTCATTATATCTTGGAAATTTAACTATTAATGAATGTATTGGATGTCATGCTTGTTGGCGTGGATTAGATTGCTCAAGAAATGATGATATGAATTATCTTTTTTCAAGAATAACTAACGCTGATGTATTAATCTTTGGTACTCCTGTATATTGGTATGGTCCCACTGCTCTTATAAAAGCTTTTTTAGATCGCTTTGTATATTTTAATTGTCCAGAAAATAGGACTAAAATCCGAGGAAAAAGAGCAATTCTAGTTGTTCCTTTTGAGGAAGATAATTATGAAACCGCAGAACCGTTAATAAGGATGTTTGAAAAAAGTTTTAAATATTTAGAAATGAATTTAATTGAAAGAATTATTGTACCAGGAGTAGGAGAGAAGAGAGATGTATTAAAGAAACCAGATATACTAGAAAAATGTTTAAATCTTGGTAAGTCATTAGTTTAACAATAATAATCAACATTTTACTAAACTTTAAATTTAAAATGAAAGAAATCCCATTGAAACAATTTCCAACTATAGCTTGTTGTGGACTCGATTGCGGATTATGTCCTGTTTATTATACTAAAGGCCCATCAAAATGTCCGGGATGTTGTGGTCTTGATTTTTTTAATAAACATCCTTCTTGTTCAATCATTACATGTTGTATTAAAAAAAACAAATATGAAACCTGTGCTGAATGTAATGATTTTCCTTGTGAAAAATTCAAGGATTGAGAAAAATGTGATTCATTCATCTGTCACAGGAAATCGATTTCTAATTTAAGATTTATTCAAGAAAATTCTCTCAAAGAATATTTAGATGAACAAGAAGAAAGAATAAAATTACTTGAAATTATGCTAGATGAATATAATGAAGGGAGATCAAAAAGTTTCTATTGTATTTCTACTGCATTATTACCTATCATAGATTTGAAATTTGCTTTAAATAATAGTGAACATAAGATTGGAGAAGATAATATTAAATCTGATAATTTAAAAGCTAAATCTAAAATATTAAAGGATATTCTTATAACTTAAGTTCGACAAGATAAACTTTAATTAATCCTTTCCTGCATTACATTTAAATA
>CAZGJX010000065.1:0-25288 GCA_964525635.1 uncultured archaeon | reverse complement strand
AAATATAGTGAATCATTTGATTTACAAATGGGATGGTTAGAACTCACTTCTGGTGGAACAAGAGTACATAATAAAAAACAATTACTCTCAACGTTAGAATCTAAAGGATTGAATATTATATCTTTTGAGTCTCACTTAAATACTTTTGATTTTGGAATGCCACCTCATGCAGGTGTAGGATTGGGAATAGCTAGATGGTTGACATTTTTATGTGGATTGGAAGATATCAGAGAAGCAGTAATGTATCCCAGAACGCCTGAAAGATTAACACCCTAAATTTTTTTTTTAATTATACATAATAATTATATAAGCATTATGAATGAAGATAATATACAAGATTATATTAAAGCTGGAAAAGCAGTAATTGCGGCAAAAAATTTAGCTAAAAGGATTATAAAACCAGGAATTACTTTTCTTGAAGTAGCTAATAAATGTGAAAATGAAATAATAAATAAGGGTGCCGAATTATCATTTCCAATGAATATATCTTTAAATGAGATTGCGGCTCATTATAGTCCTCCTATTGACGATAATACAATTATACCTGAAAAAGGATTATTAAAATTAGATATAGGAGCACATTATAATGGATTTATTGCAGATTCTGCCTTTACAATCAATTTAGATAAGGATCCAAAATTACAGAATTATATTGAAGCAGTAAAAGAAGGATTAAATGCGGCTATAAGAATTTTTAAACCTGGTACTAAATTGTATGAATTAGGAGAAGTTATAGCTACTGAAATTATCAAGAGAGGATTAAGACCCGTTACTAATCTAGGAGGGCATGAATTGGCCCAATATAATTTACATGCTGGACCATTTATTCCAAATTATAAGGATAAAACTCATGATACTGTATTAAAACCAGGAGACGCTTATGCTTGTGAACCTTTTGCAACCTCTGGTGTAGGTAGAGTAATAAACGGCAAAAATTCTTATATATTTCGCCTTATTAAGAAGAAAGCAAAAAATATGCCCTATGAAGCTTTAGGTTATATCAATAAAATTATGAATAATTTCAGAAATCTACCGTTTTCTCCTCGTTGGATAGAAAGGAAAAATCTTATACCAAAAAATAAAATTCAAAGAATATTAAATATATTCCTAAGTAAAAATATCATAGTTAAATATCCAACTTTAATCGAACGAACATTTAAACCTGTGGCTCAAAATGAACATACTATATTAATAGATATGAATGGCAAAACAATAGTAACAACAAAGGAATAACTACAGATACATATTTTAAAAAAAAATCTTTTTTTTTTTGATTTTAATTATGTTGAGGATATACAGTATTTAAAAAAAAAAAGGTGGACAATAGATTTCTCCGAAACAATGGTTTATAATTGTCAATCTTCGTTAATTGGATATTATTGTAAGATATGTATAATGCATTTAATTTAGGGTTATATTTCCCTCAAGTAACTCAACAATAAAATATAACGATCATTACAGAGAAAATTTGTTATATTTTTTAATTAAAACTTAGTAAAAAACACCTGAAAACAAATCTTCAAATTATAAGATTATCAGAGGAATGTTATAGTAGATTTATTGTTGAAGGATGTAAATCAATAATACTTATTTGTAATTACTATTAATTCTCATTGTATAAATATTAATAATATTTTGAACAACAACTATTAAACCAAGCTGTTAATATTAAATATGGGATAATTATAATCTTTAGGTTGTATTTATTTTTCTTAGAGATTAAAGGGGGTATGGTAATCACGAATCATATGATAAGACTTAAAATTTCAATCCAAGAAAAATCATTCTAAAAAAATTGGTTGTTATCTTACACCCGAATTAAGTTAAACTAAAGGTACTTTTGAATAGTATCCTTGAATTCAAACCAATGCATAAATTTTCTATTGTCCGTTAATATAATAAAAATTAGAATATTTAAATCTTTTTATAATGTAAAATAGTTCTCTGGAAATTAATACCTATAACGTAAAAATTTTCTTCACAATAAGTTTAAAAAAAATAAGTCTTTTCTGTTTATTAAATAAATTTTTTTTTCCATCTCAATATTATTTTTAATATATTAAAATATAAATTTCTCTTATAAATTATGTCTCAGGCAGATGTCCCAATTGAAATAAAACTTTTCGGTATTGGTGTATTAAATGCAATAGTAATTCGTCATATAGCTCCTCTTTCTGCAGATGCTATTTTAGATAGACTTCCATTGGTATTAAGAGGAAGATTTAGTTTTGGTTCAAATAAATACTGGACACTTCCTGGTATTGAAATTTATAAGGGATTAAATAAATCTGCTATAAAAGAATTAAATAAAGGAGATATTATTTATAATCCTAAAACAGATGAATTAATGATTATATTGGAAGATCATGAATTTTTAAATAAGGTTAATAAAATTGGGGAAGTTAAAAATAATATTGAATTATTTATGGAAGCTAAAAATGGTTTAAATACTAAAATATCAAAAAAAAAAATAAAAAATTAAATGTTATAATATGGTTTTCATGAAAAGACTGACTTATGTTTTTATTGTTATCTATTTAATTGTGATTATATACTTATTGCTTTTCTTCTTTATTCAACCTTTTCAGGATTTTGTGATTAGCACACGCCAGAATCTTAGTGCTTTAACTGAGGGAGATAATTATTTTTGGGCCCTCTTAATTTCACTTATAATATGTTTTCTAGGATCTGCATCAATTGGATTTCCTATTCCTTTTCCTTTTGTATTATTCTCTTTATCAAACTCAATTTTAAGTCGATATATGGATTCTATGGGATCATCTATTGATGCGGTTATTGCTACTCCATTTTTTTGGTTTGAGATACTAGGTATTGCAATAGCAGGAGGATTAGGTTCTGCTTTAGGAGAATTTTCTGGTTATTATGTTGGATATGGTGCTAAAAAATTAGGTGAGAAAAAAGAAGCAGGATTTATAAAAAATGTAGATGGATTTGGAAAATTGATACTCCAAAATAAGAAAAGAACTCCCTTAATTATTTTTTTTTTTGCCTTAACTCCACTTCCAGATGATATTCTATTTTTACCTTTAGGAATGATGAAATATCCTTTTTGGAAATGTATTATTCCTGGATGGTTGGGGAAGAATTTTACAACTATATTCTATTGTTTATGGCCATTATTAATTAAATTAGGTATAAATTTTTTGGGGGGAGGGGAAACAAATGATTTTGGAGATGTTATAACTGAATCAATATTATTGCTATTTACTATTACAATCATGTTCTTTATCATGGGATTTGATTGGAATAAATACTTAAAGGAGAAAAAGTTGAAGAAATTAGTAGAAAAAGTAGTAATATGTCCTAATTGTGATTCAATAGCAGAACATAAGAAACAAAAGAATTGTCAGAAATGTGGTTTTCAATTAGTGAAAAGGAAAGGAATTAAATGTTTAAATTGTGGAATAATATCAAAAAATAAAAAGCAATTAATTTGTGAAAAATGTGGTTTAGAGCTATATAATCAGCAAGAGCAATCAAATTGAATATATGATTTTTTATTCTATTAAAAGAATTGAAATTAGTTAGAATTAGATGTTATTGAGACAATTTTTACATACAAAGATAACTTTCTTTTTTCCTAAACTATTTTCATCATAATAAACTCTTTTATAGATATAGTTATTGCAAACTTGACAGATTGCGGTTGTTCTATCTTCTTTAAGTAAAGGTCCTAATTTCTCAAACGTCAATATTAATTCACTTATTTAAATTTCAATTCTTGAAATCTGTATTTCGATTTGTGATACAATATCATTTTTAATTACTTTATTATTTCTAAAATCTCTTCCACTTTTTTTAAAAAATGGTCGACTTCCGAGTGTTATATCTGATATTTCTATAGATGGAAATAACCTCTGACGCAATATTTCTGCTATTTCAACAGCAGTTGATATTTCTCTTCCCTCTCCTTTTATTAAAATAGATTTTTGACCACCTGAGAAGGCAAAAATAGCATCTTTTATTGCTTTATCTTTATCATTTCTTTTTTTAACATTAATAATATTATTCATCGTCAATAGAACCCTAATAATAGAATACTCCAAGTTCAAATTAAAAGAAGGTTTCAATAATATTTAATATTCCATATAATATAAAACTTGTTTATATATTATTACTTTTTTTTTATTTTTATACTTGTATTTGAATTATTTAGTATCATTAATAAATCAAAGAATTATAAAGAGTTAATTGTTAAAATCACTTACTAAATTCAATTTATCAAGGACTTTATTATATTTTAATATTATGGTATCGATATCTTCTAAGATTTTCCTTTCATTTGTGTCTAAATAATCTAAAAAAGAAGATAATTGTTCTTTTTTCTTCTCATAATCTTTTTTAGTTAATTCTAATAATTTTTTGGGATTTTCTAATTTAGATTTTATTTTTTTAACAATTTTATTCTTTGTTTTTTCATATTTGTCCATATCTCCTTCATTCTTCAATTTTTTTAGAGTTTTTTCATGTTTTTTAATTTCAGTTTCAATTTCTAGTCTAAATTGGGGTAAAAGTTCTTCATTATTTTCATTTTCCTTCCATATATACAAATATTCATCTACTTCCCCAGAATCATCAATAACATTAGAAGGGGGATGAAAATCTGCAATTAGACCGTACTTTTCCTGTAATTGTGCTATTGATTTATTATTTATACTATTCTGAATATATTTTATATTTTCTTCTATTAATTTCATATTTTTTTTTATATTTACAATAATTTTATCTATTTTTTTAAGCATTGATGATTTTTTAGGGTGGTAATTTAGATTAATGATTTCGTAGGTCGCAAGAGCTCCTCTATTTGCGTTTTTTAATCTTAAAGCTGCAATACCTAAAGAATTATTATTTTTTTTAGTATGGTCAAATATTAATCCAATTGCATGGGGATTGGGAACTTGATATCCTAATTGCGTTATAGAATCGATTGGTGAGAAGAAAAAACCAAATCCTGGATGAGTATGCCACCAACCTATAATAAATTCATTTTCTTTATCTTTAATTGCTTGTTCATGAATGGATGCATCTATTTGTGCCATATCAACATATTGTTTATTTTCATATTCAACACCCGCTCTATCTCCAGAAATCATTGGAATAGCATCTTTTATAATTACAGATTCTTCTTTAATTAATCCAATAAGTATTCCATATACTTCTTTCAATTGATTTGACTTCATTTCGTCATGAGCATATCTGATGGAATACCCAACAATTCTTCTATATGCCTTCCAATTTAAAATAATCTTTTTAAAGGGTTTAATATCTTTCCCTTGACTTCTCTTAACAAATTCCCATAAATCTTGATGCGATATAGATTTCTCATATACACTCTTTTCATGGCGCTTTGTTTTTTCTTTTGATCTATCGTTCATATGTATTTTATTGTTTTTTAAGAATATCTATTAGAAATAATAGCAAAATTAAACTAATTTTTTATTGCCGTGAAACTAATAGTTTTATAAATACTTAATAAAAAATAAATATTAAGAATCTATCTTTTTTTGGGAATAAGAAAAAAAATGATAATAATCGGTTTTTGTGGATTACCTGGTTCTGGTAAATCTACTGCATTAGATGCTGTAAAAACAATGGGAATCGTGGTTAATATGGGTGATATTGTTAGAACCGAGGCAAAGAAAAGAAATCTTCCCCAAACAGATGAATATTTGGGAAGTATTGCTAGAGAATTACGTGACAAAGGAGGTGTTGATATTATAGCTAAAAAATGTATAGAATTCATTAATACTATAGATGAAGAAATTATATTCATTGATGGATTGAGATCGATGGAAGAAGTGAATGTTTTTAAGAAATATTGGAAATTAATATTAATTGCAGTTATCAAAGATGAGGATAAAAGATACGAAGATATAAGAAAAAGAGCAAGAAGAGATGATCCTAAATCTTATGAGGAATTAAGGTTAAGGGATGATAGAGAAGCTAATTTTGGTCTTAAAAAATTGATTGATACTGTTGATTATGTTTTGTTAAATAACTCATCAATAAAAATACTTGAAAATAGAGCTAAAACATTAGTAGAAAATATTATCAAGAATTCTTTAAATTAAATTTATCTTAAATAATCTGCAATAGCTTTTGCTAATGAAACTTTACTTACTTCATTATCTATTGAATCAGTTCCTATAATTTCATCAGCACCTGCTTTTAATATACGATATTTTGCATCTTTTAATAATAATGCGTGGGTGGTTGCTGCATATACTTTTTTAGCACCACTTTGTTTTGCAATACTTATAGCTGTTGCCATAGTTCCCCCTGTTGCAATAATATCATCTGAAATTACAACATCTTTATTTCTAAGACTAAGCGAGCCCGACATAATTATTTCTCCTGTTTTTACATCTCTATGTTTCTCAAAAACATCAATAGGTATATTCTCTCCAAAATATTTTGCAAATGCTTTTGATCTTTCCACTGCTCCTTTATCTGGTGAAACAACAACGATATCATTAGTTCCCAGAGATTTTATATATTCTGCTAATAATTTCATTGAATCTATATTTACTACTTTGCATGTCATTTCTTTTAAAACATTTGGTTCATGTATATCAACAACATAAAATTCATCAATTTCCATTGAATTAATTATTTTTAAAAGAGTTCTTATAAAATCGGTTTCCCCGGGTCTAAAGATTTTATCTTGTCTTGCATATGCAAGATATGGTACAATAACAATGATTCTAGCAGCACCAATGCGTTTTATAGCATTAACTATCATTAATAATTCAAAAAGCTGTGCATTTTGATCATTTCTTATACTTGGTCCAGTTGATTGTATTACTATTACTTCTTTATCTTTTAGAATAGTTTCATCCTCTAAATTTATACGAATATATTTTTCTCCATCAGGAAAAGTCTTAAACTCAGTATCAATATATGCAATTTCTAATTCTTTTGCTAATTTAATACCGAGGATTTGGGACGCAGAACCTATAATTAAATATTTATTTACTCTTGACATCTTTTATCATCAATATAAGTTTTATTATCATGATTTTATAAAATTTAATTTTTAACTATTAATCTTATTTCTCTTCCTTATTATGTATAAGGACGTGTTTTTCCAACCTTTCTAGATCCTCTGTTTTATTTTTATATTTTCTTATTATATCTATTATGCTCTGATTTAGATTTTCATGTTCGCGAATACAGGGACTATTATTTATGAAATTATCTCCTTTATGAATAGCTACTAAATTTTCAGTGACTTTAATTAATTCCGTAGCAATAATTCCATTGATATAGATCATATCAGCAAACATGTTTTTTAAATACATTAAAACTTTGAGAGTATCTGACATATATATCTTAAAGTTACTTATAATAAAAATAAAAGCACATTAGTAATTGATACACAATTTTTATTGTATTATTATGACTTCTATAAAGTAATTTCTCAGTATTTCTCTAAATATTGAAGATATAAAGAATATAAAAAAAAAAAAAATAATTAAATTTACACAATCAGATAAATATTATTTCTTAGTTAATTTTCCAATCGCAGTATCAATCATAATTATCTTCGTTGAATATTTCTCAGTTAATTCAGTATATTTATCCATATCTATTTCATTATTTTCTCTTAATAATTTTAATTCGTTTATTGTTCTTAGAATACCTGCTTTTTTATCCAATAATTTTTCTTTTTTAGTATAGGGGATCTTTTTTTCAAGTGTTTTTTTCTTGAATTTAATGAATCTTTTTTCATTAACATCTTTAGGAACAAATTTTGTCAGATAAACAGTTGACTTAGGAACAAAAGGAGCAAGATTTTCTGGAACTACAATAACTGGTTCGGGATCTTGTATTTTTTTGACTTCCTCATATTTTAAATTTTCTACATCGTTCTGCTTTATATTGTCCCTCACAATAACAAGATTATCATTGATTGTCTCTTTTTCTTCAGGTGACAAATCTGATAAAGTTCCTAGCATATTTTCCCATATTTCTTCAGCTTTCTTATAATAAAAATTAGCTTTTTGTTTTAATTTAGTAACTTTTTCTTGATTTATTATGGTTATTGAAGATTCCATTGATGCTTGAGCCTTTAAGAAGCAAGCTTTCCCCATATCATAATGAAATTGCGCTCTTATTTGTTGTTTCTTTTTTTCCTCATGTTTTCGTAGATAGAATAATCTTTTTGAGAGAGCGGAGAGTCCCGCATATAATTTTGAAGCAAAATAGAGATTATTTTTATTTTCTTCTCTAGAAGCAGCAATACCCTGAGCAAAGATCCTAGCTTCTTCGGAATTTAATTCTAAATACTCTGATGCTAATGTCTCTCCGATTTCATCCTGATATAATGCAGAAGCACTAAAATATGCTGCTGCTTTATAAATTTTACTACTTTCAACCATAGCAATAATTGAATTTTGATATTCTTCCTCACTTTCATATCTTTCAGAGAGATAAGAATATAATCTTGCTAATACCCATAAAACACGAGCACATTCAAACATTAAATCAATAATTTGAATGTTATTATCATTTATTGGATCATAAAAAGTCAATGTGATATCTAATTTTTGAAGGATAGGTTTATGATGATTTTGACCAAAATTAATATTAAGAATTCGGGTATATTCTAAAATATAATTTAAATCATCTAAATCTATATTTTCTTCTTGTTTTTTCAGGATTTCCTCCAAATGTTTTATTTTAAAATGTAAATAACGAATTCTTTGGAGGGTTTCCTCTTCAGTAAAAAACTGCATTTTAATAATTCTTATTTTTTTTTTTAAATTTAGATTAAATAAGTAATGCATAGTTTTTTATTAAATTTAATTGGTGAAGATTAGAATTCTATTTAGGTTATATGAATATTTTATTTTTGTTCCATTTTAAGATATATTCTACTTTATAGAAATTAATTCATTCATTATGCTTTAATTTTTTATATGATTTATTCTAATAATTTATAAAAATTCTTATGAACAGTTAGAATCTAAAAATAATATGACTAAAAATATTTTTATCTTTGAATTTGTGTCAGGCGGGGGTTTTAGTCAAGTAAGTATACCACCTTCATTATTTAGTGAAGGGTTTAGTATGTTAAGATCAATAATCGAAGATTTTAAACAATTAGGTTTCAAAATCATTACTTTATTAGATTTTCGAATTAATTATTTATCCAACCTTTTAAATGTGGATTTAGTCAAATTTGTTGGATATAAAAAAGATTATAACGTTTTATTTAAACAATTTGTTGAAGAGAGCGAATATTGTTTTATAATTGCTCCAGAATTTTCAAATATATTAAAGAATTTAACTAAAATAGTAAAAAAAAAAAAAAAAAAGCTCTTAAGTATTGATCTTGAGGGAATTAAATTAGGAACCTCAAAAATAAATACATACAAATTCTTTAAAAAATGTAAATTAAGTACTCCAGAAACCTACTTAATTCCAAATAAAAATGGATATCCTCTAAAAGAATTAATAATTGAAAAATATATGAACCTTAAATCACCAATAATCGTAAAACCAAATGATGGAGTAGGTGCTGAATCAATTTTTTATTTTAAGAATAAAAAGATTATTAATTCTTTTTTTAAATATGATTTATCTAAATTGCAATTTAATAGAGAATTTATACTTCAGGAATATATAAATGGAAAAGATATGAGTATTTCATTGTTAAATTATTTTTCCGAAGAAGATAAAATCGCTAAATCAAAAATACTATCGATAAATTCCCAGAATATCAAAAAAGAGGATATATTTAATAAATTTGAATATATAGGAGGATTTACACCTATAAAAAATAATGAGATCATAATGAGTGAAATATTAGAAGCATTAAAAAAAGTTGATTTCTCAAATTTTTTTGGTTTTTTTGGAATTGACTTTATATTAACAAACAAGGGTTTTTTCTTTATAGAAATAAATCCAAGATTAACTACATCTTACATTGGAATAAGAAATACAATTGATAAGAATATAGCTGAATTAATTATTAAATCCAAATCCAAATCTAATAACTTAAAAGATTTAAAAATAAAAATTCAAAAAAATTCAATTTTTACCAAATTGGATTTATCCTATAAAGGATCTCTTACTGATCAGCAATTAAAGGAAGATCTTATTTTAGAAATAATACAAAAATATCCTGAATTTATTACCCCACCAATTTCATTAAACAAGGACTTATTCTCTTGTTTTATAGCCACTAAAGAAGAAAACATGAAATCATCAATAGATAAGATAAATCAGATAAAATCTTTTTTATTAGAACTGCAATTTAAAATTAGATAAAATAATACATATATTTCTTAAATTAATTCAGGATTTTTTTGATTGTAGAATTAGAATAAAATAGATATATAATTATCAATTTGAATTGAATTAAGAATTATTTTTATTTTTTAATTCTTTTTTCTGTGAAAGTCCACTAACTTTGGCTAAAATCCATTCAGGTGTTCCAATGCCTTTGAAATACCCAAGCCAAATATACAATAAAAATCCTAATAATCCAACTAATCCAAAAAATGGGGGAAAAAAGGTATAAACTGTTAGACTTCTATGAAATAAATATATAGATGGAAACATCAGTAGGAAAAGAGATAAGGAGACTTTACCATAGAAAAAAAACATTTTATGGATGTTATTTCTTTTTCCTTTTATATCAATATAATATATACTAATAGATATAATTAATAATGCCCATCCTAGTAAATAAAACATATTCGATGCCATACCTCTTATTAAAAATTCAGGTATTCCCGGCCATTGAAATTCAATAAATTTTTGTGAATTTGCTAACTCTAACCATGCAATAGGTTCATATAATTTTCTTTCTACATCTACTTCTGTAAGTAATCTAAAACCAATAGTTATTCCAATGATGATAAAAATAATTCCACTTGTTAAAAACAAACGGAATAATTTAAAAAGATCATCTTTCGTTCCTTTTGAAATCATTTCATGTAAATATTCTCCAAAAACTGTTGAAATAAAGCAAATTGCAACCCATGGTAGGATTGGTAATTGTGGAACTTCCGATGTGATAAGAAAGTTAAGAACCGTGAAAATAATGTTTGAATCTTTTCCAGCAAAAATTCCATCTCTAACAAATGGACTGATGGATATAATAAAAATTCCAATAATAATTCTGCCTATTTTATTTATTTTTAATGTAAAATAAGAAGCTATTTGAGAAAAACCAAGAAAAAACATAATATTCCAACCCCATAAACTCAGTGGGAATGGAACTTCACTACTAATCTTTCCGATATTGTAAAAGGTTCCAATAAGCATCATTGTTATACCTCTGAATAGGATTTTATTTCGAATGATTTTCTTAGAAATAATTTGCTCCTTTTTCTTTATACTAAAAACGACTGATAAAGCAGATAATAATACAAATAAAGATGGACCAAATATATCCAAAAAAGCCATGGCGAATCCATATGTAAATAACCATTCTTCTGCCAACCATTCTTGGGATGTATGGGATAGAATAATCATGACTATAGCTAGACCTTTTACAAAATCAATAGAATCCAATCTTTTCTTAATATTATGATTTTTTACATCATTTGGATAATTTTTATGATTAATTGGATCCAAAAATGCTATTTGGTTTATTTCTACCTCTATTTTTTTTTTTTGAGAGCTATTTTCAGTCATTTTTTCAAATTTTTTTTTTCAATTAGGGAAATATAAAAATAAATATTTCAATAAAGTTTAATTTTTCAATATTTTATTTGAAGAATTAATTTCAATGTACCTATAATGAATTTTTAAAACTTAATAAGTTTTAAAATTTTAGCATTAAAAAACTCCATAACAAGAATATATAATTAAATATTAAGATTTTTAAATAAGATATAGATTTTTAATGATTTTATTAAGCCATAAATTACCATGTTCCGACTGAAAGGCAGTTGATGAAAATGATAACAGCAGTTTTCCGTAAGTTCAAGGAACATATCGTTAAAGGTGTAAATCAATGTGATGAGGTATACTATTTTATATCACTTTTATCAACTTGACAGAAAAGTATAAAAACCATTAGGATTATTATTTATTAGCTTAAGGATAAGTTCATTCATAAAATAAATGCATATATATATGGATTAGTTATATATATTAAATATTATTCAACATTTAACATTTTAAAAAATTCTAATTATTAGAAAATAAAATATATGCTAAGAGATTTTGCAAATGTATAAATTAAAAATTACTCTATTTGGTCCAGCTAGCGTTGGAAAAACATCTCTTCTTCTAAGATATATCAAAGATCATTTCACTCACGACCTCAAAAAGACTATAGGAAGTAATTTTCTTATAAAGGATTTGAAAATTGATGATAATGAGATAAGATTACTAATATGGGATATAGGCGGGCAGGACGCTTTTGCAAAACTTCGTACAATTTATTTTAAAGGAAGCAATGCAGCATTAGGAATTTATGATGTCACAGAACCACAAACTCTATTAAAAATTCCTGGATGGATTTCTTCAATAAAAAAATCAGTTAAAAAAAATATTCCAATGATATTGATTGGAAATAAAATAGATTTAGAAAGGCAAGTAGATGAAAAAGAAGCAAAAGATTTAGCAAAACGATTAAATTGTGAATATATGGAAACTTCAGCAAAAACGGGAAAAAATGTAGTTAAAGCGTTTGAATTCATTGCAAAGGCTTGTTTAGAGCATTTATGATTTACATATTTTAAAATGCTTCTACTTTAGTTTAATTATCTTCGGAAGTAAATTTTCTTAGAAAATTTTCTAAATGGGATAGGGAGTTTATATTTAGGATATCCTCTAGTTTCTTTTTCAAGCATCTCAAATAATTCTCCCAATTTAATATTATTAGTTTGCTCGGCAGTTATTTTTTTAGGTCCTAATTTTTGACCAATAAATCTTTTACGAATTGAAATTGTTTGATTTTCTTGTTCATTTTTTCCAATTATAATTGTATAAGGAATCCATTCAATTTCTGATTTTCTGATTTTTTTTCCTAATTTTTCATCTCGATCATCCAGATCTGCCCGATAACCTTCTTTATTAATTAAGTCTAATACTTCTTCAGCATAATTATATTGTTCTTTACCAACGGGTAAGATACGCACTTGAATAGGTGAAAGCCACGTTTTAAAACCAGGAATTCTATCATTTTTTTCTCTTTCTGCAGTCTCAATTAATCCCCATAGTATTCGTTCTAATCCTCCTACTGGAGCATTATGTAAAATAATAGGATGTTTTTTCTTTCCATCTGTATCTATAAATGAAATATTATATTTTTGACGCTTTTTTCCTTCTTGTTCTATATATTCTAATGAACTCTCTACATCTATTTGAATGGTTGCTAGGGTTGCACTCTTATTTTGAGCTGAAAGAACGGCTCTTTCAAATTTTAAAATAAAATAATAGTATCTATCCTCCCATAATTCAATTAAAGCAGGTTGCTTCTCATTTTTTATTAATTTTATTATCCAATCTTTATGCTGATTAAAAAATTCTTGAGTAGTTCTGAAAATAATATAAGATTTTAATCCAAGATCTTCCATTAAAGTTTTATCTAACACATATTGTTTTTTGAACTCTACTATTGATGTGTTCAAATCTTTACATAGGGTATGGAAGTCTGGCATCACAAAACCCCGTAGTCTTCTTAAACCAGTTAATTCTCCTTCTTGTTCTCTTCTAAAGTCATATTGTTCCCATTCATACACTCTTAATGGAAAATATTGAGGTTTTAAATTCATTCCACTAAACATATCAAACTGTAAAAAATCTCCTGCAAACCTTAATAGAAATCTGTTTTTACCAGATTCCACCCAATAAGTCTTAGCAGGAAATCGAGCAGTTTGAGCAGTTAATTTATGATTGTTTACAGTATACATAATAGGAGTATCAATTAAAATTGCCCCAAATTCAATGAGCGAATTTTCTAAATATTGTTTAATTAAATTTTTCATTATAACTCCCTTAGTATACCATCTTAAATTACCGGGATCTGTATTTGGTTCAAAATCTACTAATTCAAATTCTTTCATTACTTTTATATGCTTAGGTTCATCTCCTTTATCTACTCTTCTGGAACCTAACTCAGATTTTAAAAATAAATTAAAATCTTTATTTTTAATTCCTAATACTTGCTTATAATTTCCATCATCATCAAATTCAATTTCTAATTCATCTCCTTTATCATTAATAACTTTAAATTGAGTACTTGCAACATGTTCTGCTGGCTCAATATATAATTTTACATCTCTATACATTTCGGCTATTTCATGTCCAAGACAATTTATTTGAAATGATTTATACCATCCAAAAGGAGAAAATTTTGCTCCTATTCCTCTTTCTTCTAATAATTCAGATATTTTTGGACATACATTCATAGCTTTTGAATCATTACTTAGAAATTTACTTAAGTGAGCCCATGGATAAACCAACACACTATCAACTCTATACATTGATTGATCTAAAATCAGTTCTTTAATTTTTCGTGGTTTTCCTTTAATATCTCCCTTTTTAATTTTAGCATTATATTCTCTAATTTCTTCATTTTTTTTATGAATAACATCTGGAAATCTATTAATAGAAAGAATAGCTTGTTCTATCACATCAGCTCCTTGTTTTGAAATGATATCTATATCATAAGTATCTTGATCTTCAACTGAAACAAAAGCAATTAAGATTAATCCCTCCATTTTAATAATATCTTCAACAAATTCTTGAGGATTAGTCGTAGCTTCTTTATTTTTATGAACTTCGACATTCTTTGAATGAATTAATAAGATTTTCATAATAATCCCATTATATACAATTTTATCTAATAATTTTTTGATAATTAATAATATTAAGAATTTTAAATAATAATTACTAAAAATAGATTTTTTAACAGAGGAGAACATATTATTGAAGAATATTTTTTCAAAAATTATAGATGTATTAGATAAATTAGATGAAGATCGAGAGGAAATCTTAAGAAAATCAAGAGTCATAATAAAGGATTGTAGTATAGCTATCAAATCAATCCATAGAGAAGAAAATAAATCATATCAGGACATAATTTTAAAGATTAAAAATGAATTAGATGTTTTGAAAAATTTAATTATTAAAAATCCAGGTCATTTTTATAAATATTTAAAAACACCAGAACAAGAATATACTGAAGCTATTGTATTATTTTCTATTATTCAAAATCAGAAGATTCCAACACATATAGATCTTAATGTAGATGCATTACATTATATTCTAGGATTGGCAGATGTGATTGGTGAATTAAGAAGATATATATTAGATAATATTAGAAAGTCAAGAATAGATGTTATTAATGATATTTTAGAAAAAATGGATGAACTCTATACATATCTTTTTTCACTTGATTATCCAAGTGGAATGACAAAAGATTTAAGGCATAAAACGGATGTTGCTAGAAATATTATTGAAAAAACACGTGGAGATATTACTCTATCGGTGCAAATGAATAATCTTACAAATTTATTGGAGAAAAATAACAACATATAAGAATAAAAAAAATAAATGGAATTTTCAATATAGTTTGTAGTTTATGTTTTTTTTGAACTACCACCACCTAAAGGTGTTGGATTCTTAATTCATCGAAACGAGCTCAATGGATTGTTTGAGTCTTACAGTTTCCCCAAACGCTTGACATTCCATAGCCCCTACGGTAGAATAATGATGCATTATTGGTTATCTAATTTATCATCACTATTTATTAAAGAGATTTTCTTCTATTTAAAGATAAAGTATGAGAGACTTTATTGATTTTCAATTTATTTTATTATAAAATTAATATCATTACTAAAGGATAGGTATTCTTTTTTTTTATGATAAAAAATTTCAAAATTATCATAACAAAATTCTAATAAAATTGATAATTCTTAGTATCAACATATTGATTAGATATACTCTATTGGTTTTTTTCAATTATTCATAAAACAGAAACCTAATGAACAATTATGCCTTTTGATATCAAGAAAATAGTAAGAGAAGCAAAAAATAATTATGAAAAAACTTGGTTAGAATCAAGAAATTTGTTAAAATTAAAAGGTAATTATTTTACACTTCAAAAGAAAGGAAAATCTCATCCTTTATCTGATTTTATTTCTAATGCTAAAAAAAAAATGGTCGATTTAGGATTTGAAGAACTAATCTTACCTATGTTTGTTGAGGAGGAAGATATATATCGACAATATGGTCCTGAAGCTGTTTTAATACTTGATCGTTTATTTTATTTGGCAGGATTACCTAGACCAGATATAGGTATATCCAATGATAAGATAGAAAAAATTAAGAATATTGTGAATAGTTTTAATAAGATTGAAGAACTTAAACAGATTTTTAGAGATTATAAAAAGGGTGAAATTGAAGCTGATGATCTAATCGAAGTTTTTATAGAGAAGTTGGAAGTTGAAGAAAGTCAAGCTACAGACATAATTGATAAAATATTTCCTGAATTAAAAGATTTAAAACCAATTCCAACAAAAACCACTCTTCGAAGTCATACAACAGCGTTATGGTTTAAAGTTCTTAGTGAATTAAAAAAGAAGAAAAAATTACCCTTACAATATTTTTCTATTGCTAAGAAATTTAGGAGGGAACAAAAAATTGATACTACTCATTTATATGATTCATATACACTCTCCTTAGTGATTATGGAAGAAGTAATTTCCTTAGAAGATTGTCAAACAATAGCAATGGAAATATGCGAAAAATTAGGATTTAAAAATAATAGAGTAGATATTAAAAAAGCGACCTCTAAATATTATGCTCCACAAACTGAATTTGAAATATTTGTTGAACATCCAAAGACTAAACAATGGATTGAAATAGGTGATGGTGGTTTTTATAGCCCAGTGAGTTTAGCACAATATAATATTGAACACCCTGTTTTTAATATAGGATTTGGTATAGAGCGAATTTGTATGATTAAAACGGGAATAGAAGATATTAGAAAGCTAGTATATCCATATTTTTATGAAGATATTTCTTTTACAGATAAAGAAATAAGTAAAGGTATTCATTATAAATTCTACCCTTCAACTGAGAAAGGAATTGAAATTAAGAATGCTATAATTAAAGCCGCAATTGATAATAAAGATAAAACTTCTCCAATAGAGATTAAAGTTTGGGAAGGAACAATCAAAGATAACGCTATTGAAGTCAATATTTGGGAAAACGATGAGGGTGTAAAATTATTGGGTCCTGCTGCTTTGAATAAAATCTGGGTTTCAGATGGAAATGTTTTAGGATTTTCTCCAAATAAAGGATTACCAGAGGTGGAAGCTGTTGATACGGGAAAAACTTATTTAGAGGGGATTGCATCTGAAATGGCATATAATATTGAAATTTTATTAGAACAAAATAAAGACTTTTATGAACACAGAGTTAAAATGTGTTATAGGAGTTCTGAAGTAAATATTGAACTTGAAGACATTATAATGGAATATATTCAATCTAAACAAAAAAAAATAGATATAAGAGGACCTGTATTTATAGGATTATCCTTTAAAAATATGAAATAAATCATCTCTGATAAAAAATGATAAAAAAAATTATGATTACTGGGACTTTTGATATAATACATCCAGGTCATATTTTCTTAATCAACGAAGCTGCAAAATTAGGGGATGTATATGTAGTTGTAGCAACGGATAGAAACAGAGAGAAATATTCAGGAGAAGTTCCTATTGTTCCAGAAGAACAAAGATTAGAAGTAATTGAAAATATTAAAAATGTAAAACAAGCTTTATTAGGAAGAAAAGATAATAATACACTAAGAATTGTGGAGGAAATAAATCCAGATATTATTCTTTTAGGACCAAGTCAACACTATGATATAGAAATACTTCGAAAAGAATTAAAAGATAAAAATTTAGGACATATAATTGTAAAAAGATTAAATAAATTCTATGATAAATTTAAATTAAATAGTTCAGGTAAAATAAAACAAAAAATCTTAGATAAATATAATTTTAAAAATAAATAGCCAAAATAATAATTACAAAAATGCTAAAAAGAGTACCTGATTCTCCAGAGACCTATTCAAATTGGTTTGCTCTTTATACTCTTGGGAAATTTTCCGAGGATATGCTCTCATTAAAAATAACCAGTATTGAATTTGGAAAACTTCTTAATGTAAGTCAACAAACAGCTAGTAGAAGAATTAACGAATTAGAGGAACTTAATTGGATAAAAAGAGAAATAGAAGGAAAATCTCAACATATTATAATAACAGAAGAGGGGATTAATATATTATTTAAAATGTATGAAAATCTTAAAGATATTCTTGAAAAAATACTAATTGTTGGAGAAGTAAGTGAAGGTATAGGAGAAGGAGGATACTATGTCGCCATTAAGGGGTATTATGAACAATTCAAAAGTAAATTAGGTTTTGAACCATATAAAGGAACTCTCAATTTAAGATTGAATGATGTGGATTTAAAAATTTTAAAAGAACTAATTGGCCAAATAAAACGAATAATGATTGACGGATTTGAGGATCAAGATAGAGAATATGGACCAGTTTATTGTTATGATGTTTATATTTCACCTTTATTTGAAAGAAGTAAAAAAATAAGAGCTGCAATATTGGATATTCAGCGAACACACCATAAAGAAAATATAATTGAAATTTTAGCTAAAGACTATTTAAGAGACTTTTTAAAATTAAAGAATGGAGATAAATTAGTCATTAAATTGAATAGAATAAAAGAATTGAGTTAGCTGTTAATTATTAATAAACTTTATTTAAATAATAAATAGGACTTTTTTTTCATAATTATAAAATAATTATATTATTTAATGATTATATTCAGAAGTTTTTATTATATCCAATATTTTTTTTAGTATTCAATATAATTAAAATTAACATAAATAAACAGATACACATTAATTAAGATGAAATTACGATTAATATTAAAGACTAAAACAAAGAAAAACAAGGAAGTGGCATTAAAGTTTAGTATAGCTCCCAGTAAACATATTGGTTTTATAAATTTCATAAATCTTTGCCTTAATCAGGAGATACCCGTCTCTATTTCTTTTGAGAAAATATCCATTTCTGGCGAAATAGAAGAAAGTAAGATTGCAGGCACATTTAAATTTGAAACGAGAGATCCAAATGAATTAAAGAGATTAGAAGAAGAAGTGAAACAAAGAGAGAAAAAAAAGAAAAAATAATATCCTAGTCAATTCGACATTAATTTATTGTAATCCTAATAAGCGTTATTTTTTACATTTAAAGTGATAAATCCTAATTTTACAAGGTTTTTACATAGATTATATACTTTTATTTGAGGTAACTTAAGTTCTTCGGCAATGTATTCAATAGATTTTTTTCCATTAACTTTTTTCATAATTATTTTTGAGAGATTACCAGTTATATAAAAATTTGGATTGATATTAGTTAAAACTTTTAATTCTGGAATCATATTATAAAATTTAGAAATCATTTTATGTTTTTCTTTTAAATGAGTAATTTTATTCATATTTTTTATGTTATCATTATCATCTGCATCGAGTTTTTCACGGATTTCTTCGAATAAATCAACGATTTTTTCTTTGAAGTCGTTATCTTGTTCTTTTGATTCATCTTCTACATAAGTTTTTACTACATCTATAAAAGAATTAAAGCGATCCGCTCTTCCATCCCAATTAACTATTTGATTGATATTATATTTTTTTAGAAAAGTATAGGACATTTTTTTAAGAAATCTTTGAACATTCACACTATTAGATTCTTCATCAAATGAAGCAAGAAATATTAAATTAGGAATAGAATTATTCTTTAAAAAAGCTAATCTAAGGTTAGAATTGGAAAGTTTCAATTCTTTGATTGACCCTAAATCCTCAAATTCTTCTGAAAATGAATTTAAGGCAGATAAAAATCCTGAAACCATTATTAAGTTATTATGATCAGATATAAAGTTTCTTGAACTAGAAAAGTTTTTAGAAAACAAAGGTAATCCATCTTTAATAACTAAAACGTCTCTTATCATTTATCTCATAAATTAATTATGATAAATTCTTAAAAACTAATTGAAAATAATTTTCCAGCTGAATAATTTAAATAGTCATGATCCTAAGTAAATAATTGTGTATTACCAGAATATTATATTATATCAGAATGTAAAAATAAAGTAATAGATATATTGAATAAATGGTATTATATCAGAATTCAATACAATAATTAAATTATTAATTGTCATAATATGAAAGCAATTATTTTATGTGCGGGATTTGGTAAACGCATGAGGCCTTTTACAGATAAATATCAAAAAGTTATGTTACCTCTTCATGGAAAGCCCTTACTCGAATATATTATTGAAGGTCTCAAATATGCAGGTTTTAGAGATTTAGTTTTAGTAGTTGGTTATTTAAAAGAACAAATTGTTAGATATTTTCAAAATGGAAGTAAATGGGGAATTAATATTGAATATGTAATTCAAGATAAAATAAATGGTACTGGAGGAGCAGTTCTGTTATGTAAAAAATTAATAAACCAGAAACATTTTTTTCTCACTTGGGGGGATATCTTAGTCCCTTATAGAATATATAAAACTGTTTTTGATGTATTTAAAAGAGAAAGAGAAGACTTTATCTTAGTTACTAATTATTTAGATAATCTTCAGATGGGATGTGCTATATATTCTGCTAATGAATATTGTATTAAAATGATCGAAAAACCTCCAAAAGGTCTTAAAGATAGCAATTTAAATAATTGTGGTGTTTTTATTTTTTCAATTGAGATTTTTGATATTTTAAAAGAAATAAAACCTTCTGAAAGAGATGAAATAGAACTTCCTGAAGCTATAAATAAAGGTATTGTAGAAAGAGATTGGAAGGTAAGAGTTATTAAAATGGAAAAAAAAGATTTTAGAGGTAATTTTGGAGATTTAGATATATATAAAAAATTGAGTAAAAATGATAAATGGTTAAAAGAACTTTAATTGGAGAATAAAGATATTTTACTATTTAAATAATAATTATATTTTTTGGATATCTATACCTTAAAATATTATATGGGTTTTTTAATCAAGATTTCTGAAAATAAAAAAGAAGAGATAAATCTATTTATAGATATTATTGTGGAAAATATTATTGAAGGAAAAATCATCGCTTTTCCTACTAATTCTGTTTATGGATTAGGAGGAGATCCAACAAATTTAGATGTTATTGAAAGATTACACACGATTAAATATAGAGATAGGTCAAAAGGTTTTTTACTATTATTATCAGATTATGAGGAAGCTACAAAAATAGCTGATTTCAATGAAAATGCAATAAAATTAGCGAAAAATTTCTGGCCAGGTCAATTGACCTTAATTTTAAACAAGAAAAACCCGAATATTATCCCTGATGAATTAAGTGGTAATAAAAATACGATTGGTTTAAGAGTTCCTGAGAATAAAATAATCATGAATATTTTAAAAAAACTAAAGGAAAAAGGATATTTTGGAGGTATTATTGGTACATCAGCGAATTATTCTGGAGAAAATCCATCAACAACAGGTCAAGAAGTTGCAAAAAAGTTTTTAAAACCTATTGACTTGATTGTAGATGGGGGAGATTCCATATCTAAAATTCCTAGTACAATTGTTAATTGTACTGAAAAAAAGATTAGTATTATAAGACAAGGACTTATTAGTGAAGAAGAAATAAACACCATACTTATTAATTAAAATTGGAGTATCAAATTATATGCATAACTTTAACTTATTGATATCATCACCAAGATATAATGAAATGAATACAAAAGCAGAATTATGGTTTACATTGCTTATATGTGGAGATAAATGCCCTATTATATCTGATTTAGAATTTCAAGGGCTTATTACAGCATTTACTTATATAGATGAATTTAAAATAATTAATCAGATCAAAGAAATCTTAAAAAATGAGCCTTATTTCTACAATTATATTTTAAAAATTATACCAATTCAATTCATATGTGAAACAAACGTTAAATTAATTACTAAAGTTATTGAAGAAAACTATTCGAGATTTCTTGCAGATAACCAGTCTTTTAGAATAAAGTTAAAAAGAAGAAAAAATAAATTAATAAAAAGAGAAGGATTCATTCCGACTATAACTAGAAATATTAATAATCCTGTAAATCTAAAAAATCCAGATAAAATAATTCGAATTGAAATGTTAGATAATATTACAGGTATTTCCTTTTTAAATCAAGGAGATATTATAAAACCTAATAATAGTTATTTAAAATCCTAATCAGATTTCACTGCTTCTAAACCTAAAAGAACCATTTTTTCACAAATTAAATCATTTAAAGCAATATATAATTGATTTATATCAACATTTTTAAGATCCTCAGTTGATTCTTTTAGATTCATAGAATTTAATATTGTTTTTATTTGGTTTTTGGATAATTCAAAAAAGTTCTTTATTCTATTATAGTGATGAAATGATTTCTTATTTAGATTAAATTCTAATTCATCATAATTGAAATTTTTTAATAAATCTAGATTGATTTTATTTATATCATAATTACTTGAAACAATACAGTAATTCAATATACCTTTCTCTAAATCTTCATCCTTTATCCCAAATGATTCAATAGCAATTTTTATCTGACGTTTAGTTGATAAATATAATAAAAATTCAATACTTTGTTTATTTGAGATACATTCCTTCTTTTTAAAGGCTTTTTGAACAAAATATATTGATTTAAAGATATGATTCTCATTCAAAACGTAGAAATCGTTAAAAAATTGTATAATTGAATTTTTGTATTTATTTTGAAGAATTTCAATTATTTGAAATAGACTATCAATAGTTAAATTATCTTGGTTCAAATTTATTTTATTTATAAGAACAGTATAATATAAATCGGGTTCTGATAAAGAGAATTCTTTTTGAATCATTTTAATAATCCAAACTAATTAATATATTGATATTTATATTTTTATCTCTATTATTTTTAAACAATTAAAATTTATACAAGTAAATGGGGCTATTTTTTTTAGGTTAGCTTTCTAATTTATTAGCACGGAGATAATGAATAATTCTATTTATAATAATCTCTCTTAAATCACCATATTCTTTTTTAATATTAATACCAGCAGCACCGTCATGACCTCCTCCGTTTGCTTCACAATCTTTAGCTATTTGTTCTAATATTTTCCCTAAATGAAGACCAGTGAGCATGCATAATTTTTTTTTTGCCCTTGTACTTACTCGATATTCCATATCTTTTTCGGAAAACACAATTGCTATATCTAAACCAATTTTAGTCATTAAGTTAGCAACACTTGCCTCAAAACTACTTACATTAGATATTCCAATAAGCCAATCTCCTTCTCGAATCAATTCAGTTCTCTGAATGCCTTTTATTTTTGCTATTTTTTCAGAGATATCCATCTCGAATTTTAGCATAATCAAAAGATCTTGATATTCAATATCATCTTCTAATAATTCTCCAATAACTTTAATTGTGTTATTATTTGCGAATTTAAAATAGCCAGAATCAGTTAAAATACCTGCAATCAAAAGATATCGAATTGGAATTGAAATAACAAATTCAAATTCTTTGAGAATGATATAAATTATTTCAGCAGTAGAACTATAATTATCTAATATTATTTGTCGTTTAGATTGTTCATACTCTAAGCTAGATTCCTCAATAAAATGATGATCAATATAGTAATATTGAATATTTTTTTTATTTGTCAAATTGCAAGGAAGAGTTATTTGCTGAGGATTATTTGCATCAACTATAATTACGGCATCAATTTCTAAATTATCGAAGGATTCACTCAAATCTAATTTAAAATTAGGAAATTTCTCTTCTAATGTTTTAATAAAAGAACTAGTATTATTTGAAATTCCAGAGAAATACAAATATGATTTTATATTCTCAAAATGATGTTTTAAAAAAGAATTTAAAGCAATTGCTGATGAAAGTCCATCTAAATCAACTATGTTATGAGATGTTATTAAAATTCTTTTATTTTTTAAAAAATAAAGAAAGTCTTTAAATTTCGACTTTATCATAAGAGATTATTTTAACTGTGTTTTGTTAACTTCAGATTGTATTGATTGACTCATAGTGTTAATTTGGTTTTTTGTTCTTTCTTCTGTTTGTTTTAGTTTCTTTATTTCTATTTCTAACTTTACTTTTTGACTTTTTTTCTCATCTAAAAGTTTTTCTTTTTGAGATCTTATTAGAATGCCTCCTATGGATTTATAAACAACCTCAGTTGGTTCTACTTTTTCCAATTCTTCAATTGCTAATTCAGTTTCTCTAAATAAACTCTCAAGTCGTAATCTTTGATTTAATAAAAAGTCATAATTTTGTTTTAGGGTTTGAAGTTCTTCAATCTTTTTTCTTAATTCTTCATCTATTTGATCAAGACCGATTGCCATACTTATTTCACTTATTTGATTTTATACTTTTATTAATTATTGGGAGGTAAAAAATTTATCTTATATCCACCTTTTAAAGAATTTTATAAAGAAATAATAATAAAGACTTTTTTTTTAATCTTAAACCATAATATATCTTTTAATTTCTTTTTGATATTCTTTGATTTTTTTTAGATGAGAAATCCTGTTTATGTAATAATAACGTCCTATTTGACAAATTAATCCAATTCCCATTATTATAAGCATAACAAAAAGAAATAGCGTAAAATGATCAAAATTAGAATTTAGAGAAATAGGTAATAATATTATACTCCATAAAAAGAATATGAGAAGACTAATAAAAGTTTTTTTGCCTAATTTTATTGGAATAGAAAGATCATTAATTTTCGTTTCGTAGTAACAAATTGGACAGACTTCATAATAAAAATATCCTAATTTAATAGTAAAATCATGTCTCATTCCACATTGATCCGCCCAAATAAACGGTGTTATATTTTGCATAACTTCTGATCTGCATATTGTCATTTTGCATGTTGAACAAATATCTTTCTCGCAAAAGTCACATTTGCAAAATTTTTCTATATTTGGATGATAATAACAATTTTCTTTCATAATTATCTCAGATTAAATTAGGTTATTCATAAATAAATTTAAAATTTATTATATTTCATAAAAATATCCTTCTGGTTAAAAAATCTAAATAATAAATCTTTTTAGAAATATTATAAGAGATAAGAAGGATTGCTCTAAAAATTTATAATTTATTATAATTTATAATAGTTAAAGATATAGAATACAATTATATTTTTAGTGTTTTTTATGAACATTTAATATGTAATTCATGATGAATTTTCACCTTACTTAAATTTTTTTTCGA
>CAZGJX010000064.1:0-25315 GCA_964525635.1 uncultured archaeon | reverse complement strand
AAACGAAGAGAGTTGAAAAAGTATATTATTCTTCATTCATTTATAAAAATACCCATAAAAAGAATTATTTTTTTTTTATGATAAAAAGTCCAAATCCATAATAATTTTCATAAGAAAGAATTTCAAGTTGGTATTTTTCAATTAAATTACGCCAATAATTCTTATTTTTAAAAACAAAACAAAGTAATCCTAGTGTTGAAATTAATCCAAATGAGTTCCGATTCCATTCACTAATATATGCATATCCTCCTGGTTTTAAAACTCGATATATTTCTTGCATTGCTTTTTCTTTTCCCTCTGAACTATGAATTTCATGAAGTACAGAAGAAATATTAATAATATCAAATTTATTATCTTCAAAAGGAATTTCAGTAGCGGAACCATATTGAAAAGTCGTTTTATCTTGAACATCTTCAATTCTTGCATTGTTCTGGACTGTGTGTAATGCATTTCCAGAAATGGCGAATTTTTCATAGATGTCAATCCCATATAAATGACCTCCATTTTTAAGTTCTTTTGCTATTTTTATAGCTGCTCTTCCAGTTCCACATCCAATATCTAAACATACAGGCTCTTTGATTTCACTAATTACTTTTGACTTTCCAATTGTGTCAACAACATTTAATTTTTTAAGAAGAATAAGTTGCATTAAAGATAATCCAATTGCGGGCCAAATAAATATTAAAATCAAGGGTATTCCTATGATTATTAATACTACTCCCAATAAATTCATAAAGAATAATCCAAAACTTAGGGATATTAAACCAACAAATCCAATTAAATAAAAATATATTATTAAATCTCTTACATACCATCCATATTTAGGTTTCTCATCTTCCATATTTTTTTACCTCCTTTTTTGAAAAAATTAAAAATTAAAAATGAAATAAAAGTATTTTAGTCTTTCCTAGATCAACTCTATTTTAGAATTAAGGTAATGTTTTCCTAGTTATTTAGACATAATTAACATATCATCCATAGAATTAATAATACCTATTAGATGTTTATTTAAGCTATTCATGATATAATGAATATATTCCTTTATTTCATCTCACATTTCTAACATTTCATTCTTATTATATGACTATAAAAGACCACTAAATATAAAGTTTATTGTGTCGAAAACAGATCAACAAATCTTAAATATGAAAAGATCATTATATAAAATAATGATGAATGGCAAGAAGGAACAAAGTATAATCAAAACACTTAAATTGGCTGGATTAAAAAAGAATGAATCTATAGTATTTTATGAATTAATTAAATCTGGTCCAAAAGGTACTATAGTAAAGATTTTATCAGATACCTTAAATATAAAAAGAACTACATTATATTCCATAATAAAAAAATTTGAAAAAAAAGGATTTGTAAAAGAAATTGGTAATTCAAGTCAATCAAAAGGAGCTACTATTTTTGTTGCAATACGCCCTCTTAAATTCTTTAACTTAATTATATCAAAGAAAAAAAAAGAATTAGAGGAATTAGAAGAATTAAGTCTTATGTACTCTGATCGTTTAGAAGAAATATATCATAAAGGCATTGAATATAATCTAGATGATATTCATGAAGACTTAAAGCCATATTTTAGGCCATTATTAGAAAATGATTGGAAAATTATCTCTTATATTGCTGAATTTAAAACTACAACAGTAGAACATGATACTTTTGATTGTAAATTAAAAGCACCCCATAGTAAATTTTTTGGTCATGTAGGATTTCTGTGGTTTAAATTTGATTATAGTATTGAAAACGATGAAATAGCTCAAAAATATTTTATGAGATTACTTAAGAGAAAGGGAAAAGAAGAAATTTTATTTAATACCGATTTGGAGGATATTAAATTAATCGAAACGAAAGTACATTATTATGGGATAGAGTTTCCAGCATTTCTTATGGATATTGATTTGAATTTAATTTCTAAATCTAAAGATTTCTCATTCTTAGGTGAATTAATTAATAAAAATCCAAATCTAAAAACAATGAAAACTTATTCTATAGGAATATCTGTTATGATAACTATAAAGGATCAAATGTTTGTTCTATGGGGAGAATCAAAAGAGATACTAAAACAATGTATAGATATAATTTTTAAAGTGAATCAAATTTCTAAAATATCAGATTAATTCTAATTATAAATCTAAAAAAAAAAAAAAATTTATTTTTTTGTAAAATACCGCCCAAATGGCCCTTTTTTATAGAATTCAATATCTTTAAAACCATTATCTTTCAATACTTTTTGCCAATAATTATTACTTTTAAAGAAAACTGAAAAGATACCATTAATAAGAATGGATTGAATTGAATAACGGTTAAATTCAGTTAGACAAAAGATGCCATTTGATTTTAAAATTCTTTTTATTTCATTTAAAGCTTTTTTCTTATCATGAAATTCATGTAATACAAACGCACTATTTACCAAGTGAAATTCATCATCTCCAAATGGTATATCTAAAGCAGATCCATAAAGAAATTCTGTTTTTTTTTCTACTTTTTCAATTTTAGCATTATGTTTTACAGTCTCTAAAGAATTACCACTTATAATACTAGAATCATAAATGTCTATTCCATATATTCTACCGCCATTCTTGAGTCTTTTAGCTATACTTATTGTAGCTCTTCCAGTCCCACAACCAATATCTAACAATTTTGGTTCTTTTATTCTTTGTATTTTATCTACAATTTGATATGTTTCATAATCCTCATTCTTTACTATTAAATTTATAGTTATTAATCCTAAAGCAGGCCACAGAAAAACTACCATTATTATGATCCCTATTGGTATCAAAAAATAGGTTATAAAATTACCTAGTAATATTCCTAAAATAAAGAAACTAAGGCCAACTAATCCAATGAGAGAAAGATATATTGTTAATTTCTTATGATACCATCCATATTCAAGTCTATCTTCTTTCAATTATATCACCCCTTTTTAATATTTTTTATAGTTAAAAGCCATATAATGTGGTTTTTGCTTTGTTATTATGTTATAACAAATAGTCAAGCATATGTAAGTTTTTTGGTCATGACACAATAACATAATTCTTAAATAAAATGAACAAATATTTTAATTAATGTGTGCAGATTTTTTTGATGATGTAGAAAAAAAATACATAATGGGAATTGAGAATTTAAATTTGAGCTATGAGGAAGCTAAAATTTACTTTAAATTAATAAAACATGGAAATAATGGTTCTATGGCAAGAGAATTGAATGAAGAAATCCCTGAAATAGAGAGAACAACAATTTATTCAATTTTAAAAAGGTTAATTGATTATGGATGTGTATATGAAAAAGAACGCCAAGAGAGTACCAAAGTAAAAATTTTTTATGCTTTACGACCAGATGAATTCTTTAATAAAACAATTCTCAAGAAAGAAAGGGAATTATCTAAAATAAAAAAGATCAAAAAAGAAATACTTTTTGAATTGGATAGAATATTCAATGAAGGTTTTGAATATTCAATAAGTCAAATAGAAAAAGAAATGAAACCTTATTTCATTCCTCTAATTAAAAATGGTTGGAAAATAATACATAAGAATGTTAAGAAAGATATTGAAATATTTGGATTTAAATTCTATGATTATCGACTAAGAATTCCAAGTATAAAAAGAGAGATCTATGATAAAGCAGGATTTATATTACTTTTATTTGATTATGATATTGAAAATGATGATTTATCATTTAATTTTTATATAAAGCAGTTAAAAAGAATTTTAATAAAGATTCATGAGTCACTTGAGGAATATATAGAAATAGTTGATAATAAAAAGGAGTTCTTTGGGAAGATATTTCCATCATTACTTATTAGATTTAAAAAGAAGGAAAATGATGAATGTATATTAGAAAGTGATTCTGTGATTATACCTATTCAAAATAAGATGTTTTTTATTTGGAGTGAAGTTCAACTGGAAGAAATTATTAAAATCATAATAAAGATTGAAGGGATTAACAAATAATTTGTTAAATATTTAAGATTAATTTTTATTAATTCGTAAATTTATTTATTATTATGAATGTTAAAAGAATAAAATTACCAATCACATTTCTTTTTGGATTATTGGTTATTATAATCTTTTGTTTGTTCACGGTTATTTCAGCATTGTTATATCCTATTCCTTGGTCTCCTTTAGAAAATTGGCTAAGTGATTTTGGTTCTAGTCTTGATAAAAATCCTGATGGGGCTATTTTTTATAATATTGGTTGCATTATTACTGGTGGTGCATTATTTCCTTTTTATATAGGTTTATACAAGTGGTATAATGGAATAAAACTAAAATGGATAAAAATATTCTTATTAATTACTCAGATTGCAGGATGTTGTTCTGGATTTGCCTTAATAATGATTGGAGTTTATTCAGAAGATTTCATAGAACTTCATAGACTATGGTCTGAAATATTTTTCATGCTAAATCTAATTGTTCTTATTTTTAGTGGAATTGCGCTATTTTTAAATAAAAAATTTATAAAAATAATTGCGGTTTATGGATGGATAATCGCAACAATTAATCTATCATTTTTATTTTTTCATACACCTCTGTTAGAATGGTTTACAGTTTTTACCGCACTAGGATTAGCAGGATTACTTGCTTATAATTCATATAAAGCATTTAAAGTCTAAATTATATTATTTAATTTATTAGAATCATGAGATATCATCAATTAAAATATCCATTGACATTTATAACCGGGATTTCTATCGTCATTATTTATTTTGGTTTTACATATATCTCAATATTTCATTATAATAAGCCTTGGACTCCTTTTAGTATACGATTGAGTGATTTTGGAAATGCAAACCTTGATTTCAATCCAGATGGAGCAATTTTCTTTAATTTAGGAGTAATTATTACTGGTTTCATCTTATTACCATTCTATTTTGGATTATCTCTATGGTTTGATGGGATAGATAGCAGAAGAAATAAAAATCTCTTAATTTGTGTTCAAATTATAGGATGCCTTTCTGGATTCACATTAATAATGCTTGGTATATTTCCTGTTGAAACTGATGAAATTCATGAATTCTGGGCAGGAGCTTTTTTTTTCCTTAATCTAATTGTATTTATTTTAATAGGAATTACTCTTTTAAATCATGAAAAATTTTATAAAACAATTGCGATTTATGGATGGACTGTAGCAGCAATTAATTCTTTCTTTATTCTAAGTCAAGAGCCAATTCTAGAATGGATAACTGTATTTTCAGCATTAGGTCTTGCTGGTTTGCTTGCTTTTAATACATATAAAGGCTTTAAAAAATAACTGAATTTTATTCCACTCATCCTCATCTTGATAAATTTATAGTGAAAAAAAAAGCCTTATTTATAATAAAGGAGATAATTGAATAAATGCCAGATTTATTGTAAATGGTTATAAAAATAATCCTAATCTAATCTTTTATATATATTATTCTATATTTTTCAGTTTGAATCATTTATCCCTATTGACATAATTATTGAAGTTCCCATTCTTAGCAAATATACTATCAACCGAATATTTACAATGAATAATGCAAAAGAATCTCAGGAGATTTTCTATTGCTACTCTATTAAAGTGATATATTCTAATAAAAATTTTCATATATCTTAATTGTTTTATCAGTAAAACCCCTTAACTCTTTCTTTCTCATTCTTAACTGATAAAAGTAAAATAATATCTAAAAAAATTTCAATTCTCGGCATAAATTTTAAATAATATCATTATAAATATTAAAAATTTGCGAAGTATCTTTAATTATTCTAAAATATTTTCAATAAACCCCAACTTTAAATGAATAAATTCATTAATCTTGTTAAAAAAAATAAAAAGTGTTTTAATATCAATATGGAGAAGGAATATGGATTCTAAAAATTATCTTAAGGATATATTAGAAATGAATATAATTGATGAAGAAAGCATTCGTAAATTGGAGGCATTAGATAACCAACATGTTTTGAAGATAATCAATGAATTTCTTGCCTTATGTAAACCTAGTAAAGTAACTGTCATAAGTGATCTAAAAGAAGATATTGATTATGTAAGATATAAGGCTATAGAACTTGGGGAAGAATCTAAACTTGAATTGGAAGGACATACTGTCCATTATGATGCATTTATTAATATGGGAAATCATGATCAGGCAAGAGATAAATCTAATACTCGTGTTTTGGTTCCAGAAGGAGAATATGCAAGTCCTTGGATTAATACAATTGAAAGAGAAAAAGGACTCTCAGAAATATTAGATATCATGGATGGATGCATGAAAGATCATGAATGCATTGTTAGATTCTTTTGTTTAGGTCCAAAAAACTCCAAATTTTCACTACTCGCACTTCAACTTACTGATAGTTTATATGTTTGTCATTCTGAAGATATTCTTTATAGATCAGGTTATGAAGAATTTAAAAAATTAAATGGTTCTAATAAATTCTTTTATTTCGTACATTCATCTGGAGAATTGATGGGAAAACCCCCTGTGACAAAGAATCTCGATAAACGTAGAATCTACGTAGATTTACAAGAGAGCCGTGTACTTTCTATAAATAATACCTATGCTGGGAACTCGCTGGGCTTAAAGAAGCTCGCTCTTAGATTAGCAATTGATAAATCTAATAAAGAAGATTGGTTAGCCGAGCATTATTTCTTAATGACCCTTCATCCAAAAGGAAAAGATCGAGTATCCTACGCATGTGGTGGATATCCAAGTGCTTGTGGAAAAACAAGTACTGCGATGTTACCGGGACAAACTATCGTCGGTGATGATATTGCCTATTTACGGCCTTGGGAAGATGGATATGCTCATGCGGTTAATATCGAGCAGGGTATATTCGGTATTATAAAGGATGTGAATCCTGATGATGATCCGGTCATTTGGAATGCTATAACAACACCAAGAGAAACAATTTTTTCAAATGTTCTAGTAAAGGATGATACACCATATTGGATTGGAGACGGAAGAGAAATTCCTGAAGGGGGTCTCAATTTTTCAGGAAATTGGACTAAAGGAAAAAAGGATGGAAATGGTAGATATATTCCCCATGCTCACCCTAATGCTCGCTATACTATCCGGATTGAGGAATTAGGCAATGCTGATGAGAACCTACACAATCCTGATGGAGTTCCAGTAAAAATAATTTTCTATGGTGGTAGAGATAGTGATACAATGCCACCAATAGTTGAAAGCTTAGATTGGGTAAATGGTGTTTTTTTCGGAGCATCCTTAGAGTCCGAAACGACTTCCGCAACTCTTGGACAGGAGGGAGTCAGAAAAGCAAGTCCAATGGCAAACTTGGATTTTGTTGTTGTACCATTAGGAACATATCTTAAAAACCATAAGAAGTTCGGGGAAAGTTTGGAACACCCACCAAAGATTTTTGCTACAAATTACTTCCTAAAAGATAAAAATGGAAAATATCTAAATGGTATGTTGGATAAACTTATCTGGGTTATGTGGTCAGAATTACGAGCTAATAATGAAGTTGATGCAATTGAAACTCCTATTGGTTTTATTCCGACACACCAAGACTTACAAACACTTTTCAGAGAATACCTTGATAAAGACTATTCAAAAGAAGATTACGAGAAACAATTCACGATTCGAACTAATGGATTATTAGAAAAGCTTGATAGGATCGAAAAAATGTATCAAAAAGAAGAGACTACACCTCAATTCTTTTGGAATATCTTAAATCAAAAACGAAACAGTCTTAGAACATTAAAAGTTGAGTTTGGGAAGGAGGATATTTCTCCTTTTGAATTTGAAAAATAATTCAAATTACAATTTTATAAATTTAAATTGATTTTTTTGTCTATTTTTATTTTATATTAACTATTGTAGAAATCTTAACTTAAAAAGATATAAAAAACTAATTATATCAAAAAATAATAATTCTTCATTTTTTGAGATATATTAAATTATAGAAAATCAGTCTAAATTAATTTATCTCTGCATAAATTGCATTGTTAGGACAGTTCTTTAAACATATCAAACATTTATAACATTCTGAAAATCTTCCTTTTTGGAATTTTATTTTTTCGTCTCCATTTTTCTCTTTTTTTAGCCTAAAAAGATTTTTAAAACAAAATTGATTCTTTAAACATATTTTACAAAGGTTGCATTTCTCTTCATCAATAAAGAATCCATTCAATTTTCCTTTCTCAACGGAAATAACTTCAATAGCTCCGTGTTCGCAAACATCAACACATTTTAAACACCCCCCACATTTATTAAAATTCACATAACGCATTGAATTCATAAAGAAGATCGCTTTTTGAGGGCAACTATATGTACATTTTTGACATCTAATACAAAGATTTGAGTTTATAGTTATTGGAAATAATTTCTCTTCTTTCATATTCTTTAATTACTAATTTTGTCTTATGATCATTTAAAAATATATTCTCAAATTGAAAATTATTTTTCAATATGAAGAGTATTTACATTTTCATAATTATTTTTTCTAAAATTAATTCACCAACAGCTCCAAACATTATTCCATTATTAACGACAATTTCTCCCTTTACCTTAATATGATTTTCTATGAGTTTTCCATCCTTAAAGAAAAATAAAGTTGGTACTACATTGATATTCATTTCTAGTGCTAATTCACGATTTTCATCAATATCAATCTGTATTAAGCTTATTAGTCCCTTATTTCTGAATTTTTCTAAGATAGGAGAAATGAATTTACAAGGTCCACACCATTCAGAAGAAAAATCTATTATCAATTTACCTTCATTGGGGGCATTGATTCCAAACTTTTTTAAATCTTCTATTTTCATATTCTCACCACTAAAAAGTAATATTTTCTTGAGGGCATATTATGAATAATTATCCATTATCTAAATATTTTTTTTTTTTAGAGTTTGAATATAGAAGAAAAGATAAGCTATATCTAAGAAAATTAAAAAAAAAGTTATTCTGAATAATTATCCATAATAATTAAATAGAAATATTTCATTATTATCTTAGAAAAATATAAAAATTAAAAAAAGAGTTGATAATCAAATATGCCCGCAGGAGATGGAACAGGACCTGATGGAAAAGGATCTCGAACAGGAAGAGGACTAGGTTATTGTACAGGAAATTCTGATCCTGGATTTAAGAAAGGTTCTAAAAGAGGTAGATTAGGAAGAAATAATGATAAAAGTAGAAGTAATCGAAGATCAAGGAACAGATAATTTTAAATTCTTTTCTGAGGTTTTCAATTAGACCAATTCTTGATAATTTCATCAAAAAAAGATCTTGGTAAACAATATATTTCAAAAAGATGTGATTTATATGCTTATAGTTTTAATTGTTTTATTTAGTATTTTAGGGAGTGTGGGAGCGATAATTACAGCGAGTATTTTTCTAAAAATTAAAGAAGAGACACAAAAAAAACTTATCCCTTGTTTAATTTCCTATGCAACAGGAACCCTTCTTGCTGCAGCATTGCTAGGAATGATAGCACAAGCCATATCAAAAAGTGATCCAATCAAAATATTATCATTTGTCTTAGGTGGAATTGTATTGTTTTTTCTTCTTGAAAAAACGATAATTTGGCGTCATTGTCATCATAAAGATTGTAAAGTTCATGGAACGGCAGGAACAATATTACTTATAGGAGATGCAGTTCATAATTTTATTGATGGAGTTGTTATTGCTGCTGGTTTTTTGATCTCTATTCAAACCGGTATAGTTGTAGGTCTTTCAGTTATTGCACATGAAATACCTCAGGAAGTAGGTGATTTTGCAATATTACTAGATAGTGGATATTCAAAAAAAAAGGCATTTTTATATAATCTTTCATCTAGTTTAACAACAATACCAGCTGCTATTATGGGTTATTATATATTAGAGAAAGTAAATTCTATAATACCATTATTTTTAGCTATTTCTGCAGCTAGCTTCCTTTATATTGCATTATCGGATTTAACACCTGGTTTACATAATAGATCGAGTGCGATTGCAAGTGTTAGGCAAATTCTATTAATATTAGCCGGAATCGGTACAATAGTTCTAATTCTTAATTTACGCTAATTTTTTATTGGATTTTTTTCTGATAATTTTTGTTTTATGATAATTCTTATAGAGATCATACCTCAAAAAAATATAAAAAAATACTTGATGATAAAAAATAAGGATTTTTTATTTTTAATGAAATTTTTAATTGTAAAAAATCAGTCTAAATTATTTTATTAATAGTGTAGATTGTATATTAATTAACAATATAAGGGTGAATTAAAAAATGAAAAAAAGACAAGATCTAATAGTTAGTAGGAAACAATGGGATATGTTGAGAGAGTATAGAAAAACGTCTATTAAGAAAAGATATTTAGAATTGGAAGAATTAATAAATTTTGCAAATTAGAATCCTTTAGTTATTTTTAAATTAGTATTAATACCTCTTTTTTCATTATATTTATATTGAATAGATACTAAATTAAAATGGATATTTATTCAATTAATTAATAATAAATTACTTAAAATAATGAGATTGTTATGCCAAGTTTTAAAGAAACATACGAAAATATTAAAGCAGATTGGAATGCAGGAGAGAAGAATTTTAATATTGAATGCGAAATGTTACCAGAAGGTATGCAAGTGGAGTGTACAATGGGGAATCCCGCAGGAGACCCATTTAAATTATTAATTGACGCTCCAGGAGGATTAGGTGGTACAAATAAAGGACCATCACCCTTATTAGTAATCTTATCTTCCATTGGTGCATGCATAATTGCCGTAACAAAGTTTTGGGCAATAATTATGGATATAAAAATTGAGGAATTAAAAGTTTTTTCCCGTGGACATATTAATCTTGGAGCTATCTTTGGAATAGATGATTCTAAATTAGCTGGGTATGATAAGCTTGAACCTGTTGTAAGGATTAAGGCAGATGCTTCTGAGGAGAAAATTAATGAGTTAATGGATAAAGTTTTCACACACTGTCCAATTATTACCAATATGGGTGGAGCCTCTCCAATCAAACCAAAAGTTCAGATTAAATAAGAGATTTTTAAATAAAAATCTTTTTTTTTTAAATTTATTTTTATTGTTAATTTAGAATTACAATTAAAAAATAAATAACTTTTAGATAAAATTATTATCTATTTTTGCTTTTTCTTTTTTGCTAGCCTTTTTAATATATCTTCTTGAGAAGATCTTAATCTTGCTTGTCCTGCTACTGCCATAAAACTTTTAACAGGAGCTTTTTGCATTTGTTTTGATTCCTGTGCCATTTCATCCAATTCATCATCTAAAAAATTGATTCCTTCTGAAAAGCTTTTTTTTTTAAATGCTATATTTTCTTTATTTAAGACACCTAACTCCTTTGCTATATTTTGTTTTAAAGAATTTAATCTTTTTTTAGACCCATTTATATCTCCTTTATAATATTCTGCTCCAGATTTTTGAATATTCATCATTGCATTTAGTTTTTGATCATAATTTGATTTAAAATCTCTTTCATCTTCAGTTATCTTCACTTGGTCACTTATAACTCTAATTCTCTTACGTCCTTCTAAATCTTTGTAAGCTACTTGAAGTTGTATTGGAATTTTATCCATTTTGGCATCTTTTATTTTATTTCCGTCAAATTCAACAAATAATTCTCGATTATCAGTTACTACTCCTAGCTTTACTTCTGAGCCATTTACAGCTTTAGAGCTAAAAGCTCCCGTAATATTTTTAATTGAAAGATTCTTAGGTGTTATAATTTTAATCATTACATCTTTTCCAATATAGTTAATTTTTCTTAATTCTGAAAATATAACCTCCATTTCCTCGCTAGAAATCATATAAAGCATTCCACCAGTACTATCTGTTATCTTTCCTAAGGTTTGAAGTCCCATTTCATTGTTATCTCCAGGTGCTGAAACACCTACAATATCAACTATAAGGTTATTTATATTACATATATCAGCTAAATCCTCATATAATCGGTCTGCTCCTATATTTGTGCCTGAAAGATTTCCAACTCCTTGATTTGCAAGCCCATCAGTTAATAATGTAATTCTTCCTGCGGAAAAACCAAAAATCTCAAATGATGTAATAGCAAGATAAAGAGCAGGACCTAATGCGGTCATATTCTTATCACGAAGATTTTTTACAACAGCAATCCATCCATCTGCAAATTCACCAAGAGAACCTAAAAAATCATTTTTATTAACTTGTTTCTTTAGTTCAAATTTCATTGACTCTAAAGAAAATAAGGTATTTCCTTTAAAATGAATTGGTTTTTCGTCAGACCTTAAATAATAATATACTATACTCTCAAATGCAATAAGGATGTATTTAGTTAAAGGAGCATTAATTTTAAAATCATTTAAGGTTTGAATAAGTGAACTTTTCACAGCTTCTATTTTAGCACCTCTCATGCTTCCTGAAATATCAATTACCGAAATGTATAAATCACTTTCTATTGCTCCTGTTCCTGTGATCTTTTCATCTTTTAATTTTTTTGGTTTTATATCTTCAATTATGAAGTCTAAATCATTTTCTAAAGAATCCGGAAGTCCTTCTTTACTGACCATATTAATTGTTCCACAATATATACATTCATAATATATTCCTATATTTGGATCATCTTTAATATCTTTAAGATTTGTCAGAATGGCTCCACATTGACTACATTGTATTGGCTCAATATTAATTTTTTCCTTTGCCTCTGAAAGCTTCTTAAAGTTAATAGAGTAAAGATATGGATATAATTCTGGTTCTACTGGGGGATTTTTTAAAAATTTATTGAAATTTCTTCTAAACATGGTTTTCACTTTAAGAAAAACATTTGATATATTTAAAAATCTAAAAAATATTTTGAAATATAAATTTATGCTCCTTATATATTTAAGAAATTGAAAGAAAAAGACTTAATTTATGATATTTAAAAAGAAAATAATTATTTTATAACATTTTTGACTTTGTAGGTTTTATTCATTCTGTCTATTTCAATAAGTTTTCTGATTTCTAATTTATTTAAGAAATCTTTCATCTCAATTTTATCTTTATTTAATTTTTCGGCAAGACCTTTAATATCGTTTTCATAAGACTTAAGAATTTCTATAAGATCTCGATATTTTTCATATATTTTTCCAAATATAAATTTTAATGATTTTTTTAGATTTAATCCTGTTATTGTACTTGTTGGAAAGATTTTAATATTATCAGGCAAATTATTTTGACTTATGATCTCTTCAGGTGATCTAGCATTCTCTAAATCTTGTTTGTTCGCCAAATATACAATTGGTAAGTCATCCCCTAGATTCTTTTTAATTGCATTTAACATCTCAATAGCTTCAGCATCTTTTTCTGGATTACTTGAATCAAAAATAAAAACTAATCCCTCAGAACCTCCCGATAGTATTTCCCTTATTATAGAGAACCGTGTGAGCCCAGGAGTTCCAAATAGATAAACACGAAAACCATTAATAATTATTGATCCTAAATCCATTCCTACTGTATAAAATTTATCATCTGCTCCTTTTGCTTGTATATTAAGTGCATTTGGATCAAAAGATTGAATAAAACTTGATTTACCACATTGAACAGGTCCAGTTATTAATATTTTCATGATTTTTATACCTTCGCAGAATAGAGAATAAGACTATTTTTTATATTAAAATATTGAATATAATAATTAATAAATATTAATATTCCAATTTTTTATAATTTTTCTAATTATTTTTTATTGAACGTTATAATAAGGCGTTAAAAAAAATCCGATAGATAGAAAAAATGTAAAAAAAAATGTATATTTTGCAGATTTTACCACTTTTATGAAGTAATAATTCATTTATAATATATATATTATTAAGAGAAACTTAAGTTGTACCAAAATGTGAGGAAGTTTATTTTCTGGCTGGACAATGTGGGGTTTTAATTAAAGTTACACTGGTTGATATTAATGAACTTGACGCTTAAATTGAATTATTCCAAGCAAGAAATGAAGTAAAAAGTGTTGAAAGAGTTTATGTAGTTTTAAAACCTATTAAATCTCGTTCAAAAAAGGAATACATAAATTATTTTTCTTTTTAGATTCTTAACTTTAACAAGAGTAAAATTTCAATTTCAGAAACCTTTAAATGAATTAAGATTTTTTTTAAATTTTATTATTTTTTCCTTTATTTTGTTTTCCTTCAAAAAAAAGACGCTTTTTTACATCAAACTCAAGTTCTCTTAATCTTTCTTTTATTTCTATATTATTATACTCATGAGTGAGAATATCAATTATTGTTTCTTTTAATTCTTCTAAATTATCTACTCCACATTGATAAAAAATATTATCATTATCAAAACTCATATTTAAAATTTCATATAATCCGTCGAGCGCACTTTTGATTTTTTCATATGCTTCCCATGCCTGACTTATTTTATCATCTTTACTCATTTTGATCTTCAATTAATTATAAAAATTTCTAAATTAAATTATTTCTGTTTATGAACATAATGTATTTTTTGAAATAGAAATAAAAATTAAAATCAAGAAATAAAAATGACTTATTAAGCAATTACAAAAAAGATGGTTTAAAATCTTCTAAATTTAAGATTTTAATTTATAATAAAGAAAAGGAACTACAGTTGGTTATAAATTGAATATATTAAATGGTATCTTTAATATATTTTTTTAAAAATGGATAAATTATAAAAATGAACATAATTAGTTGGTTTTTTTTAATGGATCAATCTTATATATATGTACAATTTTTATTAATTTATCAAATTTAATTTAGCATTTTCAAATGATGATAAATCTATGAATAAATCTATAGAAAAGGAACTTAAAAAAATTATCAAAACAGAAAAAACCCAAGCAAGACTAACAAACTATATTGTAAAAGTTGGTAAATGGTTACTTTTTATATTTCCATTGATACTTGTAATAATCACTGTATATGCAACAATAATAACTTTAGAAGAACCAGAAATTAATTTTTGGGAAGAAAATATAGATTATCAAATATTAATGGTATCATATTTAGTTGTTTTAGCTTTGTATTTTTTAAATTCAATTATTTTACTTCTAGGAGCATTTAAAACAAACCAATCACTTTCAAAGAGGTTGAAATTTGAAAGAAAGCGAGGAAGACCAATTGACAGCCTTGATGGATTTAAAACATTATCAAATAATGTGACAAGTGTTGTAAATCTACTTAAGATTATTGCACTTATATGCATTACTTCCGTCATTTTATTTCTTATAATGCTAAGATTTAGTAATTTAACATTAGGATATGCTGCGATGAGTACAGCATTAGTGGGATTAGGATTAGCCCTACTTATAAGAAGTTTAAACCTTAATATACATGATGTAAATGGATTACAAGATTTTTTTAAACCAACAACACATCAAATATTTTTAGACAATTTTTTTGCCGAAATTCTATCTAATCATTTAGATCCAATTACTTTTCTAAAATGGGATGAATTTGTCATGGGATTAAATGATATACTTAATCCTAAATTTGTAGAAAAGATTAAATCTCAAGAAAAAGATGAATTACCAATTACATTTGCTCTGGAAAAAATCTTATTTCTATACTATTTACAATATCAAGAAGTGCTTTCATATGAACAATTAGTTCAAGAATTTAAAGAAGTTATAAATATTGAAGCAGAACAATTTGATATAGAAAAAGGGCTCTTTATGGAAGGAGATTGGTATTTTTCATCCAAAGATATTTATAAATTATTCAATTTTATACAAAAATTCAATCCTGGATTCTTTAAAATAATTGATCGCCTTCAATTAGAACTTGCTGATAACATTTCAAGAATTTCAAATGATCCTATATATATGGATTCAGCAGCTCAAGAGGTTGTATATCTAAATAGTGAGTTGAATATAATGGTTTTTCTCTATAATAATAACCCTGATCCAAAAAAATATAGATTAAGAATCTCTGCCCCCGGTTTTGAGCCAAGAAACACAATGCTTAATATTAAAGTAGAGGGGCGTGGTAATTTTACAATCCCAAACGAACCTATTCCTTTAACTTCAGATGAAGGGATAGACATTACAGAAATTCTATCAGTTATGCTAGAAAATGGAGATACAGCATGGTTAACTTTAGAACCAAGACAAACAGGAGAACAAACAATACAAATATATTTAGAAACAGAAGATGGAACGATTATAGAAGGTAAAACACGAAATGTAAAAGTTACACGGAATATTAAAGATTATTTAAAAAAAATATCTTCCCTTGGGTCACTTGTTGGTGGTGTGGCCGTTACTGTTGGTAGAGTACTGGCTTCATAAATAAATAGTTTTTTTTATTTCTTTTTTTTTTCATTTAAATATTAGATGTTTTAAATTCATTTTGCATTCTTTCGTATTTGCTGGTTTATCTCTTTATTAAATATTTTTTGTTTATATTCATAAGAACTATTTATAACGCATTAAATATTTAATCATAACAACAATTTCTCACTTATTTAATTGGTTGTATTAATGAGATAAAAATGATTAGAATGAGTGATTATTAACTGCGTCATATATAGTTAATTTAAATCCTAGATATAAAATTAATATGGATAATCCTAATACACTAAGAGCAAAAAAAAATTCTCTCATAGAAAATCCTATTTTTGATCTGAGAACAATCTCATTTAATATATATGCAAAATCAAATGATATTCCAAATAAATATATAGCACTAACAAAAAATAGAATTATTCCAAATATTTTTACTCCATTTGAAAATGTCCTTTTTCTCACAATCATCTTAAGCTTTTTCTTATAATCATGAGAAATCTTATCATAGTGAATTTTACAATATCCTCTATAATGACATTTCTTACATAATTTCTTTTTACAATAAGCACATTTGAGTGTGATGGGTTTGTTAGCTATTTTACTACATATTTTACATTCATATCTTTTTTCATTTTCATATCGGTTATTATCCATAATATTGAATCTTGTTTAATAAGAATTTGATATAGAACATATAAAAGGTAATAATTAACCTTTAATGTATTTATTAATTTCTTTTTTATGATATAATTTCTCAAATAATTAACATATATTATTTATCTAAATATAAATGAGATACTAAAAATGGTTGTAATTACAACAAAAAAACCAGACGAGGAAATTTTTGATACTCTTGAAAGATATAATACAAAAAAAGTCATTATCGTATCATGTGGTACATGTGCAGCACTTTGTCAAACAGGAGGTACACAAGGTTTAGAAGAATGGACAAAAAAGCTTGAAGAGAAAGGAATTCAGGTTATAACGGGAATAGTTTCGGAAGACGTATGTGATAATAGAGTAATGAAAAAAGATCTTCGTAGGATTGATAATGATATTAGTAAATCAGATTTAATTATCACTTTAAGTTGTGGTGTTGGAGTTCAGTCAATTATTAATGTTTTGCAAAAAAACCACCCTAATAAACCAGTTATAGTTACTAATAACACAGAGTTCATAGGAATGACCGAACGTATTGGGCGTTTTTATATGCGATGTCGTGGGTGTGGTGAATGTCTTTTAAACGAAACTGGAGGAATTTGTCCAATTACAACTTGTGCAAAAAGTCTTATGAATGGTCCATGTGGAGGGATGGTGGATGGTAAATGTGAAGTTGGAGATTATCAAAATGATTGTGGTTGGATTTTAATTTTTAATAGATTAAAAGAAATAGGTAGACTTGATCTGTTTAAAAAATTAAGGGAACCATTGGATTGGAGTGAATCCGGACACCAGAGAGAAGTTATTTGGCGATAAAGCGTATATAATAAATTCGAAAATTCAAGTGAGATTTAAACCTTATTTAAACAGAATTTAGATTTTATCTATCGATATATTCAATTATATCAAAAGATTATAAATATATTTTTATTATTTAAGAGAATATTTTATTCAAGAGAAAATCTAAGAACATTAAAATTTTTTTATCAATTTAATGAATAATATTGTTAGAATCTATTTTATATTCAATGAATAAATTTTAATGTTTGATATAATTTTAAAAAACAATATTAAAAAATATAAATTCATCAATTCTTATAACATATTAAAGATTTATTCTGATCTTTTTTATTTAAAAAAGGTGTTTTAATATTACTAACAAAAATTATTATTCAAAATTAGGTAAAGCACTCTCCGATGGAACATTTATATTAACAGGAGAACTTGAACCAGAGAAAACATGTGATTTAAGTAAAACTATTGAAGAAGCAAAAGAAATGGCTTCTTATGTTATAGCTGCGAATGTTACCGATAGTCCGTTGGGGATTGTAACAATTAATTCAATGGCTGCTTCTCATCTCATCCAAAAAGAAACGGATTTAGAGGTTATTTGGCAATTAACAACAAGAGATGTCAATAAACTTGGTATGATTGGAATGATAATGGGGGCTCATGCTTTAGGATTAAGAAATATTCTGGCCCTAACGGGAGATCACCCAAAGCTGGGAGATATTCCTGAAACAAAACCTGTTTTCGATCTAGATTCTACAACACTGATTTCTTTAGTTCGAGAGATGGTTGATAAAGGATCAATTAATGGACATAATATTGAAAGTCCTCCAACTTTGCATGTTGGTGCTGCTGCCAATCCAAATGCTGATCCAATGGAGGCCGAGATCTTAAAGATTGGAAGAAAGATAGAGGCAGGTGTAGAATTTTTGCAAACACAAGTAGTCTATGATCTTGAAAGAACGATTGAATTTCTTAAAGAAATGAAAAATTATAATATAACTGTCCTACTTGGAATATTTCCTATGAAAAGTTATTCAATCGCTAAAGGATTTGATGAATTTGTTCCTGGTGTAAATGTACCAAAAGATATTTTAGATAAATGGAAAAAAATAAAGGTAGATATTTCAGATAAAAAAGATCAGAAAGAAGCTTATGATAATGCAAATTATGAATTTTTTAAACCTTTTATTACAGAGTTGAGAAAAAATAAACTCATAGCAGGAATTCATTGTATGGCCGTGTCTTACACGAGGTTTTTCCCCTATTTAGCAAAAATTATTAAAAGTACCAATTAAATGAAATAATTATTATTTGGTATTTTTTGCTAATATTTAGATATAAAATCTGTGAAAAAAAAAATTTATAAAAAAGATAAAAAATTCAAGATTCATCAAAATTTTAGGCAAAATTATAAGAAATTAAAAGTTTAAGCAAATAGCCTTTTACTATATGTATTTAAAAATCTTTTATTTAATTCAGTAAGCTATAATGTTAACCAAAATATAGAAATCAGTATAGATCTAACTAAAGAAAGAATTAATGATAAAAGGTATATAAAGATAGAATTCATTGATAATGGAATAGGAATTGAGGATTCTCAAAAAATTAATATTTTCGAAAGAAAAAATAAAGGAACAATGAGAATGGGAATAGGATTATCATTAGTAAAAAAAATAATTAATATAGTTAAGGGAAAAATATGGGTTAAAGATAGAGTAAGTGGAGAATATACAAAAGGTAGTAATTTTGTAGTATTATTCCTTTAATCATTATAAATAATTTATCTATTTTTTGAACATAAAGAAAAAGCCATTATTTTTATTATTCTTTTTGTTTTAGTTTATACTTAAATTTTATATTATCCCAAGGTTATTTTATTAATATATATAAGACAAATATATTTTTTTCAGCTAATTTTTTAAATAAAATTAGTGCATTATAATTATTATATAAAATAGAAATGATTAATTTTGTCTAATAATCCCAATAATTCTATTGATTCAGGGTATAGTGAAAATAATTTAGGTAAAGAAGAAATAAAATTTAGAAATTTATTTAATTCTAGCCCCTATTATATCTTTTTAATCAACCAAGAGGGGAAGATTCTTGACTGTAATCCTGCAACAGAAAAAATTTTGGGATATATAAAAAGTGATGTGGTCGGTAAGGATTTTAAAGACTCCTCAATTCTTCCTATTGAAACATATAAAAAATTTGAGAAAAAATATGAAAAACTTTTTGAAGGTATTTTATATGGACCTGATGAATTACAAATTTATAGAAAAGATCGAAAATTAATTTGGGTTCATTCACAAATAGTTTTAATTAAATTAAGAAATCAGTATTTAATACAAGTTTTTGGGCATGAAATAACAGAGAAAAAGGAAGCAGAACAAAAATTAAAAGAATCTGAGAAAAAATATAAACATTTATTCTATAATTCTCCTCTAGGGATTTTCATATTCGATGAGAATGGAAATTTAATCGATGGAAATACTAAGGCAATAAATTCTTTTTCTGGGATCTCTTCAAGTCAAAGTATTGGAAAAAATTTTCTAGAAATTTTACAATTATTTAAAAATTTCAAAGAGCTTGCTGTCTTATTTAAAAAAAGATTTGATGAAAGAAAATTGGGAAAAGAATTAAATCCGATTGAATTTAAATTAATAAGGAAAGATGGAAGCGAATACTGGGTACATTGGCAAAGTTCTAAATTAAAAATTAAAGAGAGAATCATATATCAAATAATAGCACAAGATATAACCGAACGTAAACAAATGGAATTGAGATTAAGGGAATCTGAAGAAAATTATAGATTAATATCTGAGAATGCAAATGATATGATTGCGGTCTTTAATAGCGAATTTGAAATAGAATATATAAATGAATATGTGCATAATGAAAAATTAGGCTATAAAAAAGAGGATCTTATTGGTTTAAATGGTATGGAACTAATCCATCCAGATGATCAAAAGGTTATATTAACCCATATGGATGAACTCATTAATAAAGGTAAGGGATCATTAAAATTAAGAATTAGAAATAAAGAAGGACAATATATATGTACTGAGATTAAAGTAAATATATTTACAGATAATAATAAGAAAAAAAAGTATTTAATGATTGGCAGAGATATAACTGAACGTATAAAAAATGAGAATTTATTAAAAGATTCAGAGGAAAAATTTCGATTTTTATTTGAAAATTCACCAGTTGCAGTTGCATTAATTAATAAAAATGGGATTATTCTAGAAGTTAACTCTAATGTTGAAAAAATGTCTAATTTTAAGAAAGAGGAATTAATAGGAAAAAACATTTTAAATCTAGGAATATATAATCAAGAAGAACTCTTGAAAGTAAAAGAACGAATAAAGCGTTTCTCTTTAGGAGAAAAACTTGAACCTAATGAACTTTTAGTAAAGAGAAAAGATGGTTCTAAAATATGGTTACTGTCTTACGTAAATCCTATAAATCTTAGAGATGAAATCTACCTATATATTGTAGCTTTAGATATTACTGAAAAAAAGAAAACACAACAACAATTAATAGAATCTGAGGAAAAATATAGAGGTTTCATAGAAAATTTTCAGGGGATTGCATTTCAAGGAAATATAGGTTTTAAACCTATCTTCATTCATGGAGAAATTGAAAAAATTACAGGATATAAAGAAGAAGATTTTATTAATTCTAAACCTCGATGGGATGATATCATACTCCCAGAAGATAAAAAAAAGATTATGAATTCTATTATTAATCTTCATGAAACTCCAAATTCGAAATTTGATAGAGAATATCGTATTAGAACAAAGGACAATAAGATTAAATGGATTTATGAAATGCTTCAAAATATTAGTGATAAAAATAACAAACCATATAAAGTGCAGGGAGTAATATATGATATTACAGAGAAAAAGATAGCAGAACTTAAAATAAAAGAATCAGAGGAAAAATATCGATTTTTATTTGAAAATTCACCATCCGCAGTTGCATTAATTAATAAAAATGGGACTATTGTAGAATTTAACTCTAATGTTGAAAAATTTTCTAATTTTAAAAAAGAGGGACTAATTGGAAGAAATATTTTAGAAATAGGGGTTTTTAATCAAAAAGATCTTCAAAATATAAAAGAAGATTTAGAACTTATAATCTCTGGAAAGAAAATTGAACCTTATGAAATCTTAGTAAAGAAAAAGGACGGTTCTAACATATGCTTACTTTCAACAGTAAATCCTATTAAACTTCAAAATGAACTCTATATTTATATTGCTGTTTTAGATATCACTGAAAAGAAAAATACTGAGCTTAAACTAAAAGAGTCTGAGGAGAATTATCGTCTTATTACAGAAAATGTAAATGATTTAATAGCAATTATCAATGAAAAAATTATTCTTGAGTATGTTAATAGAAAAATATATCATGATTTATTAGGTTTTGAATATAATGATATAGTTGGAAAAACAGCATTAAATATTCTTCATCCTGATGATATAGAAACAGCAATTAAATTATTTAAAGAGGGGTGGAAAAACGGTAGCGCAGTTGCAGAATTACGAGTAAAACATAAAGATGGAAGGTATAGTTGGTTAGAAATAAAAGGAAAAACATATATTAATTCAAATGGTGTTAAAAAAGGGATCTTAATAGGAAGAGATATTACCTCTCGAAAGAAAAATCAAGAAAATCTAATTAAATCAGAACTAAAATATCGAGAGGCATATAAAAGGGGAAATCTTTATGAGGATTTATTTGCTCATGATATTAATAACATATTACAGAACATCAAATCTTCAATTGAATTAAGTTATTTATATATAGATAAACCAAAAGAAAGGAAAAAAGTTTTGGAATTTTTTGGTATCATTCAAGATCAAATTGTCAGAGGAACAAATTTAGTCTCTAATGTTATTAAATTGTTTAAGATAGAAGAAAGTATGAATTATCAAATGGAAAAAATAAATTTAAAAAACTATCTAGAGAAGGCAATTGAATTTGTTAGACATAGCTATCGTACTAAAAACCTCAAAATTAGAATAGAAATTTTTGACGAAAATATAATGATTATGACAAATGATTTTTTATTGGATGTCTTTGAAAATATTCTATTTAATGCTGTGACATATAATTTTAATAATTTAATTGAAATAATAATAAAGATTTCTAAATATGAGGAGGATAATTCAATTTTAAAATTAGAATTTATTGATAATGGTTTTGGTATATCTGATGATCAAAAAAAAAAAATTTTTGAAAAGAAATTGGAAGGAAAAAGGAGAGGTGGAATGGGTTTAGGATTATCATTAGTGAAAAAAATAATCCAAACTTATCACGGAGAAATAATGGTTGAAGATAGAATCAAAGGAGATCATACTAAGGGAAGTAACTTTATAATTTTGATTCCTAAGGCACTTTGATTATTAGCTAAAAAATAATCAATTATTTAGAAAGTTAAAATTACTTTAAATTAAAGATGTTTTTGAATCAAGTTGACAAATATCAAAATATAGGCCAGATATTTACTCCAAATTATATTGCAAAATTTATGGTCAAGAACATCGATAATATTTTAAAAAATACGATCAATAAATATAAAAAAGAACTAACAATTTTAGAACCATCAGTAGGAATGGGGGTTTTTTTAAAGAATTTACAAAAATATCAGTATGAAAATATTATAGCATATGAAATAGATAATAGTTTAGAAGAATATCTTAGGAAAGAATATCCTAGGGTTATTTTTAGATTTGAAAATGTTTTAGGTTCACCACTTGATGAAAAATTTGATATTATTATAGGTAATCCTCCATATTTAGGTCAGAATTATAATGCTCTAATTTTTCAAGAATATGTGAAGAAATTTCCAATCTGTAAGAAATATTTTGTAGGTAATATGGATTTATTCTATTATTTCATTCATTTAGGCATTGAAAAACTTAATCCTGGGGGGATATTAACCTTCATTACAACTAGCTATTGGATCAATAAATCTAAAAAGACAGGAATAAAATTCTTAAAACCTCATATTCTAAATGAATGCTTCCTGCTTCAATATTTCGATCTTTCTAATTTGGTATTATTTAATAAAGCAAAAGGACAACATAATTGTATATTTGTTCTTAAAAAGAAAACTATTGAAGAAAAAAGTCAAAAAGCTAAAAAAAAAATTGATGTATTACATATTAAAAAAATCAATAATCATAAGATTGTAGATAAAGAAATAATCAAATCAACATTTAACAAACTGATTTATAATAAACCTTCTAATATAATAAGAAATTATAAATCAGCTTTAACTAATAATGAATTAAAGATAGATACGAATTGGAACCTTCTATATCCAAAAGAAGTAAGAGAAATAGTTGATGAGTTAGAGAATTATTGCAAATATAGAGGAAAATTAAACTTATTAAAGGATTATTTTATCATTCGTAATGGAATTATATTTATCAAAGATGATATCTTTATTCTGCAAAAGGATAAGAATCTAAAAATAGAGAATAAAGATTTTTATATTAATGTTAATGGTAGTTTTAAGAAATTAACAGAAATAGAAAAAAAAAGATTAAAAAAAATATTTAAAAGTAAATCTATTAAGAGATATGGGTATCTAAATAATGATTACATTGGATATGGGATCTTTTTTAATAAAAAAGAAATACAAAATAAAGATAAATTAACAAGAAATAAAATCATAGAACAGAAATACCCAAATATCTCCGCATATATTAAAGAACACAAAAAAGAATTAAAGGAGACATTAAGAAATGCAAAAGAAGATCCAAAAGATATATTTTTTCCACGTAGAGGGGCTTTCATACATAAATTAAAGAAAAATTATAAGAAACTCATTAACTTGGAGAATTGTTATGATTCTGGAAAAAAAATCTTCTTTAAATATATTTCAAATAAGAATTTTTTTGGTTATTCAATTTCACAATACTATGCTACATCAGATACATATTTTTTATGGCCCAAATTGACTGAAAAAGAATTAGATTATTTATTTTTTATAGCGTATTTAAATTCTAAAATTGTCTATTTTCTATTTAAAGCAAAGAATATTAAGATAAAGCGAAGCAAAACAAAATTAGAAAATCAACTCATAATTCCATATATGAATTATTTTCGAACTGAGAATGATATGATTCTACTTTCAATCATAAGAATTTTATCTTCCTATATGATTAAAATAACAACAAAAAATGAAACATATAAACATCTAATATTTGATGAGGAATTTTATCGACTTAATTGCTTTTCTTATTTAAAGATAAATAAAATATTAGATAATGTTGGAATTGCATTGGATCTTGAAAAAAAAGATTTAATTCAAGAGATTATCGATGATTTATTCTTTAAATTATTTAAATTGAATAAAGAAAAAATAGATAATTTGCTTTACAAATATTATGATTAGATGCTATTTCCATTTTGGATTATCCATAATTATCGGACTTCCATTATTTTCAATTATAATCTTTCGAAATCCTTTAGTTTCAATAGTTTTGTAATCGTGACCCGCATCTGCCCTGAAAGCAAAAAAGCTTATTAGTGGTTCTTTATCAGAGATATTTATAGTTCTATGGGCATATTTCGGTGGAACATATACTGAAATCCCTGGAGTCATCTCTTGAATTTCGGTATTACCTTCAGGATTT
>CAZGJX010000063.1:0-25328 GCA_964525635.1 uncultured archaeon | reverse complement strand
AAAGAGAATGAACTTTCTTTTCTTGAGAAAAAAATACAAACGATTTACTCTTGGGATATTTGGTATGTTTATTGATCTATATGGTGCTATTCTTTACAATACATGGCATTTTCCTATATACAGGATATTATGGAGTATATTAACTACGTTTTTACTACTTTCTTCTGGTTTTTTAATATATTATGGAATTGGAAAAGGATTTACTGCTTTAAACAATTTCAATCCTAAGAAGTTTATAGCAAAGAATCCTATTCATTAAAAATAAGAGCAGAAATTTCAGATAACTTGAAAACCCTTCTTAAATTTTGATCTTAATTTTGTAATTTTTATTTCATATCTCCTTGAGGGTTTCTAATATCATTTAACGTAAGTTTTTTATATTAAGAATTTAATTCTTTATACTTATTATTGCTCTTCTCTATAAAATTCCAGTTAGTGTCATAATTTTTACTACCATATTCCCACTTTCTGGGAAAATGAAAAACAGAGTGTTTAAATTTAATGATGTAAAATAATTTTATAGATAAATTTACTGAAAATTAGAGATTACTACAGTATCTAATAAATATAGGCTTAATATAATATTTTTAAGAGATACAGGTTCATTAAGAAGCCTTTACAAGTGATATGGTATGATTGAAATACAAGATAATACTGAGAAGAATAATCTGGAACTTAATTGGAAAAAAGTATATAAAATTCAGAAAATAAAAGAATTTTTTATCTTCTATCGGGCGTATAAAAAATCCAATTCAAAATTGTTTATATACTTAGCAAGGAAAGCTTATCTAAAAATTCATGAATCTCATGGAGGTAATATAAACCAGAATTCGCAAGATGATTGTTCTCATTTTACACACGTTTTTACCCAAGGTCTTAGAGGAATATACTATAAATTACCAAATTCTCCTGAAGAAAAATGTCAAAAAAATAATAATAATTTATATTTGAAAAATTAACTAAAAAATTTTTTTCTTTAAAAGGAAATGAAATAATAATTTTATAAAAAAAAGTTGAAAAATAAAAATTTGAGTTGAGAAAAAAAATGGATGATGATTGTAGAAAAAAAGCAATAAAAAAATATAATGGAGAAAATATCATTCCCTATTTAACATATCCTTCTATTCACGAAGCATGGTATAAAACCCTAGATATCCTAAGGTTGTTACAGGCATGTGAAATTTTATGCGTAAAATTCTTACATCAAGGGCTACTGTACACGGTCCTTTGCCAGAGCATAAATCCGATTGTGGAGCAAAATAAAAAAAAATTGACTATGACTAAATTTTATTCGTTTCAAATGAATGAAAAAAATTTTGTCATAACAGTGATTACGTTGATGATGATGTACGATAAAAACATAAAAAAGAAAGAGGAGAGGGTGAGTCTTCATTCCAACACACCTAAATTTATCAAAAAAGAAGACTTATGCCCTTCTCCTCTATTTAACAAAATTATCTATAGCAATACGGTTTTTGAAAATGGAGGATATAAATATGAGCAAATCTCAGAAAAAAAAAATAGATGAAAGATGTTATTATTTGGCAAATAGAGAATTCTCGTTTAGGGATAAAAAGATACGAGATGCTCAAATATTAATTAGTTGGGAGAATAGAGAGGCAGAAGATATTTCTATTAATGATAAGACTTATAAAAAAATTAACGAAAGTAGCACCAAGAGAAACGATGAGAAATCCAATATAAAAAATAAAAAGAAAAGCTATGATAAAAATAAAAAGAAAGATAAAAAAAAAATTGGATTTATTTCAGGAAATTATCGCATAAAATTTGAAAAACTATTTAATCTTCCCATTAAATTTAGTAATAAAATTATAAAAATAAGGGATATAATCCCCCACGATAATTCACTTAATCTCATCAAAATTGCTGAAAGAAAAGATGGCCTTAGAGATAAATACCTCAAGCTAAAGGATTTTAGAGAAAATGCTCTCCGTCTAGATAGCAAAATTCAAAGATTTTGGAATGATTTTGATATTAATGCGAAGCTAAGACAATACATATCTCTCAATAATACGTTAAAAGATATAAGCTTAATCGAGAAGAGTGATCTTGATATTTCTGAGATTGCAGATCTGATTAATAAGGTAATGTATGAAAATGATGATATCACAATTAAGGACGAGCAGATCTGTCCTACAATAAATGATTTAAGAAAAAGTAATTCAAAATATAATAAAAAGAAAAGGGATAGTATTGAAGCACTTTTGGCTACACGAAAATCTAGAATTTTTTATCGAACGCAATTATATACAATACGATCTCAGATTGAATCAGAATGCCAAAATATAATACGCGAAATAAAGCAAAATCCATCAATTACACAATTCTTTGAGAAAGAATGCAATAAAAACCTATATGATATACACTCTGATTTTATGAATGGTCCACAAAAAGATGCTACTTTAATCACCTGTAGAAAACTAATTTATTTTATAAAACGTTGGAAAAGCTATGAGGAACTTATAAAAGAGATAAGAATTCCCTTTAAGATTATCTCCAAGTTTTTAAATATCTTAGACGATATCCTTTGGGATAAAAAGCACTCTAAAGAGAATCTCTCAGAAATAGAAAAAAGAAAAAAATACAGACCTCTATTTAGCAAGACAATCAGATTCCTTTTTGGATTATTTTCTCTGTGCGGCATTATAACATTCATTTTCCTCTATACTTTATTACCATTATCACATCCCCAATATTACGTATTTCCAATCATCTTTGGACTAATAAATATATCCTATTTTTATATTTGTGTGTATGCATACTCTTTAAATAGATTGACATCAAATTGGTTTAATATCTATTTTACTTTCTCATTATTCTTAACAGCTATTCTAACATTCCTTAGTCTTGGAATAATTGCATGGTGGGTACCATATTTTATCACATTTATTAATTTAAGTATTTTATTTATATGGACGCGAAATTTCAAAAAAGAAGGTACATATGATTGTAGAAAGACAATTAAAAACTTTCTATTAATATTTATTTTTATATTTTTTATATCATATTTACCATTCTGCAAATTCTTATTTTCAGAGCCTAAAAATGGACCAAATTATAACACTTTATTTCTATTAATACAGATTATAATTACCAGCATCTATACTATTAAAAACAATAAATTCTCAGAATTTAGATTTCCGAAATATCTATTCTTATTTGTCTCGGCAAGTATTATAACAATATCAATTAGTCTGAATTATTTTGGATATAGAACAATTTCTCTCTGGATAATGCCTGTTTTTATCCTAATTACAGAGATTTTAATGAGAGAGAGGAAAAAAATACTGAAATTATTGCGAGATAAAGAGGCAAATGCTATTCAATATCATGGAAGAAAAAAAATGGCTCTTTTTTATATTATTTTAATCCTCCTTTTCGTATCAATCATATTATACCTAATCTATCCAGCATTCACAATGATACCAATTTTATGTATGAGCGCACCCTCTGTGATGTTGGCAAGACATCTACGGATGAAAAGTAAAAGGAAATTAAAAAGTCATGTTAAAATATCGAAAAAAGTAAAAAAAGCTCTGGATGTAGAGAATGAGAATGTTATTAATAACGCTCTAGAGCCTGAAATTCGGGGAAAGTATCAAGCTTTCTCTGTACTAGCTTTGATTTTCTTAATTCTCCTCCCCACTATTTTTGGTATACAGTCTCTTATTAATATTGATATGCCAAAAATATCCTTTGCCAAAGTCGATCGAGTAGATAGAGTAGAGAGCTCTGCAATTAATCTTAACTCCTTAACTTTTGGTAGTTACAATAATTTAGGAGATTTATCAATAAATGACATGTTTATAGCTAAATGTGAGAGCACATTAGGAATTTCTGAATCATCCAAAATGCTCTTTAGACTGATCCCTAATAAATCATTACCAAATATCGTAGAAGATAGGGTAAGGCAATCCTATTATGATATACGTTCCTGTTATCTAAATGGTCCTCTGAAAAATGGAAATCTATTCACCTATGGCGAGCTAAATAAACTTGACCTAATCCCTGGTGGTTATGAAATGTATGTCTATTACTCAGAATATAGTGCTCTCTCATGGAAGAGTTCTGAACCTGAAGTTTATGATATAACACTAAATAAGGATGATTTACATGTTATTGGGATTGAAGAGCTAAACAATGAAGAAGTTAATTTTGGGAGTGTCTATACAATTGATAATGGTGGCAATTTCACAGTATATTTTGATGGTAAGCTAGTAAATTCAGCAGGAGAAGCATTACCTCACAAAGAAATAACGTTATATATTGAGAAAAGTAATAAGTGGGAGGAACTTGCTACTGTAAGTACTGACGAAAAGGGAAGGTTTTACTACAAAACTGAGATATATTCGTCATTTGAGATTAATGCACTTGCAAAAATTGAATCTCAAGGTAATGGGCTCTATAATAAAATGGAGTTTATCGAATATGCAGGGTTAGAGATAAGCGAAGATGGAGAAAAATTCTTTCCAGATGCCAATGGAGATGACCTACCCGACTGGGGTTATTCTGTCTATGATTTAATTAAAGCATTGACTGCTCCTAATCCACCCCCCTCTTGGACAAGTGAAAACCATCTTTCATTCATGCTAGAGTTTAATGAATCCTCAGGTATCAATACGTATGACAACGTAAATAATTATGATGGAAAATTAACAAATAATCCTATAAGAACATGGGGTATCCATGGAAATTCATTGTACTATAATAACTCTGCACATGTTGAATTTGGTAATATTCTATACGATGAGCTAAATAGCTCTAACCAGTTCACCATTACCTCATGGATTCAACCATTTGAATTAAATTCAATTGAAAATGGAAATAGTATTAAAAATTCCTTTATATCAAAAAATGGAACAATCCAGTTTGGGATAAATGAGCTTGGTCAATTGCAGGTATATTTAAATACTGAAAATGTTGAGACCATTGCTACATATGGATCAGAAGGGAGTATTGTAATTGGAGACTGGAATTATATAGCAATTATTTTCAATGAAAGTAATATAGATGTTAGAATAAATAATGAGTGGTATGAAATTGCAAATGGAGGAATTGAAGAGCCTTGGCTGAACTGCGGAGACCTCATTAATAATGAAGAAATTCTAGGTAATCTCACTGTAGGCTCTAATAGTGCGGGAGATTCATATTTTACGGGAAAATTAGATGATATAAGTATTTATGAGAAAGCTATATCGAGAAACGATGTTGAACAGCATAAAGGAGTTGAGGCACTCATTCCTCAATGTAATATATTTAAAGAAGATGGTTCAGGCGGTTGGATTGATCTTGATCAGTCTCAGGAATTAATAGACTCTTACATCTTATTTAAAACTAATATGCTTTCATATCAAACCGCGTTTGTAGATTCAATGGAATTTTATTTAAGTACTGCACCACCTGATATTATTCAAATCAATGATTCATTGTTACATTTAATTGGAGGTTATTATTATGATAACGAAAGTTATGCTTTGGTAAAAAATTCCTATGAACTCCCCGATGGAGAATGGTATTTAGTTACAAAAGTGCAAGATTATTGGAAAAACAGAGCATATGATTATTACAATAAAAGTATTAGAATTAATCATTTTGATAATGTAATAAATTTTACTTATCTTGATTCTATTGGAAAAATCGGAATTGATTCTGAAATTGCAGTGATTCCCCATGAGGATATAAGTGAGCATATATCCTCGCTTAATCTTTATATAAATTATTCAAATAACATAGATTTACTCACAACTGTTAATTATTCAGTGCTTGTTGAAAATTATTTCTTAATGAATCTCGATTCTTTAGAAGATTGGAGAGATATCTATGAGTTGGATGGGAAAGAAATAAATGCATCATTTACGATTGAATGTAATTATTCATATGGAGACGCTTTTCCATTTTACTCCTTTAATTACAGCCTAAATGAGACAATGATCGATTTCCAAGCGCCTTTTATCTCACTCTTGCTTAATCAATCATATTCCCTCGACCTTGAAAAGACCTATACAGATTCGAGCAATTATATTTTAACTGGTGCGATCACCCCTAATTCACCCGATTTTAGCCATTTCAAATTGTACTACAGATATTTCACAACAGAAAGCACCCAATGGAGCTATTATGATACTTTTCAAGGTGGCGACTCCCCAATTAATTTTACTTTTAACATCTGGAGTCTGAAAGATGATCAAATCGAATTTATGTTAAAACCATTCGATTTCCTTGAAAATTATAGGGAATATTATAACGAATCATTCAGATTTGTAAAAGATTTTAACAAAAATCTCTATTTCGAACTTGAGGGGATAGATGATACCATTATTTATGGATTAGATGAGGAGGAGAAGATTAATCTTAACATTACAATAAGACCATATGATAATGATATCACAAAAGTAAAGGTTTATACGGCTTATGAGACATTTTATTTAACGACAAGATATTTAACAGATAATTATATTTATTTTGCAGATTTGGGAAATGAAATTAAGCTAAATGGATTGTATTACAATATTTTTGGTGGAGAATTTAAAGAAATTCCACTAAATATTGAATTATATCAGCAAAATAACCTAATATCTTCAAGGAAAATAATTATTACCTCAACGGATAGCACATTTTCCGAAGTAGTAAATATCACTGATGTTTCTATAGATATTAACAGTGCTCAAGACAATATATGGGTAAATTTTGAGGATTTGCAAAATACCTATAGTAATCGGGATAATGTGCCCTATATTGTAAAAAATCAAATACCAACTCTCACATTATATAATGAGCAGGATCAGCTAATTAGAACAGTTAATCTTGCTCCAATTACAGATGGATCTCGTACTGAGGTCTATGATAAGGATGAAATAGAAATACTTTCAAATAAATTTATTTTACCTCTTCCTTCAAATCTTTTATCTGAAGAGGCAATTATTACCATTGATAAAGTAATTATTAATGCAACTGAATACCAATTTTATTATTTTATTGATGATTCCCATCTCTCTATAAAAATAATATCAGGACAATTGTTAGATGGGCAGTATGGACAATCTATTCCTATTGAGATATATTATTCATATACAAATTCCTACAGAGAAAATAATCAATACAAGGGATCTCTTAACTTTAAGAATCTCCCTCAGGGAATATATACAGCAATTACAAAGTTTACTGATATCTCAAATGAAATTATATTATTTACTCAAACTCAATCAGTTGATTTTTCAGGTCCAGAAATTTATGCTCAGTTTTCGGATGGAATTTCAGTAAATCCCAACTCAGGAGAGATCTCATTTATTTTACAAGATCTATCTGATATAGACAACTATTATCTGAATAATTCAGAGATAAATGGATATTGGACTACTACAGATAATAATGAATATATCTTTCATTTTAATGATACACAAATTCTTGAGGGAATTCATCATATTAGGCTTATTGCAAAGGATTCTCTAAATCAGATTAGTTCATATGAGTTCTCATTAATTTTAGACAGATCACCACCTATTTTACAAAATATCTATACAAATCCCCAATACTGGAACGGACTATTCCGCATTGAATTTAATATTTTTGATCTTTCACCCTATAGTATCACTCTTAAAGCAAGAAATTCTTCCACAGGAGATATCTATTCCAATCTTGATATCTCTTTAATCGAGGATGGAAGCCTTACTAACGTAATCTTAGATACGAATCAATTGCCAAACGGTCTTTTCGATTTAATTATAGGTGTAACTGATTTCTGTGGAAATGAAATTGAGTTAATTATTGAGGATCGATATTTTGATAATTCCGCTCCTGTGTTGGTAGATTTTATGGACAATGTATATGTTGATAATGAAATAGTATACTCCCAATCTCTTGATGATATTATCTACATTAATGATCAAGAATACATTAACCTGACCGCTTATGATGAGTTATTCGATTCATTTAGTTGGAACGGTATCAATACCACAATTGCAGAGCAAATGGGAATTCAAAAAGTGTACATGCATTACACCAATACCCTTAGTTGGTATGATGTAAGCATAGAAGGTTCACTCAATTATAACAAATTACTATACAAAATTACGGGAGATATTGATAAAATAATCGAAATACAGAAGATTCGAATTGATAATCGTATAGTAGATGAGTTTAATGTCTACCGTGAGAATGATGAGTTATTTATCGAATTTGATGAACAATATAGATATCTATTATCTCCACAAAATTCTTACAAAATTGATGCCCTCTATTATGAATTAATTGAAGAACCTTTACCGCTTACGTTCATAAATGAATTTTCCTATTGGCAGATTCTAACATCTGGATATGAATATTTTAACATATCTCATTATTTGGAATTAGATCAAGGAGATGAGCTATTAATATGGTTCTCAATTGTGGATGGAATTGGGCAAATAAATGGAACTGTCTCAAATGAATATATATCCTCTAAATATCTGTGTATTTATGATAATTCTCTCGAATTTGTGGGAGAAAGTTTATTCTCATGGTTTCTGGGAACTACATCTTTTGGTGAGGGTATTTTAATCGCTGGTTCGGAAGATCCAAGCGATTCCACAATTTATATAAATACAACATCCATTAGATTAAATTATTTGGAGGAATCTGATGTTGATAGAATCTATCTTTATTGTTCCAATAGTAGTCAAACCAATTTCACTTATCTTGGAAGAGGATACTGGAATGAATTTGGACAATGGGCGTATTATTGGGATGTAGACTCATTGGATGAAATTCCAATAGATACTATCTATATAAAGATAATATTACTTGACAGAGCTGGAAACCTCTTAAAGGAAATCAGAGATTTAAGAATATTTGATTACTCATCAGTACAATTACTAGCGGATACTATATTTGGAGAGTGTATTTCCTATGATGATAAAAGTAATTATAATCCTGTAAATTTCTCGGGAATAATAGAGAATTTCGAGAGTCCATCAGAGCTATGGGACGTTATCGTTCAATACTATTCGCCTATTGAGGACCAATGGATTAACCTAGCTATTGAGTCTACAACCATCATGGAATCAGGAGATTATGAAGTAATCTGGGATATTAATGATGATGAATTTTTCCTTGAACAGATGAGAGATTTTAGCTATGATTATTTACCTATGAAGATAGGTTATTTAACAGGAGAGACGATCTGGGGTACATGGGGAAAATTTGGAGATAATTGGCAACCAATTCTAATTTTAGATGAAGGTGGTAAAATAAATATTGAGGTATATCAATTTGATAATTCTTCTGGATGGTTAATAGATCCCGAAAAGAGTGAAGAAGTAGATATTAATTGTATTGAAAGCCAATCCTTTAAACTCTTTGATGTTGACCAAGATAATATTCCAGAAATCATTCGTCTCAGTAATGGGCAAATTGATGTACTGTATTTTGGAAGTTCCCAATGGAAATGTAAATCAAATATTACTCAACTTCATGATTATCAATACTTCTGTTATGATATATTTCAGGCTCCTGAATCCTCGGATTCATACCTATTTGTGGCACAATTGGATACATCTCAGGAATTTACTTTTTGGAAGTATAGATTTTTAAGCAGTTTTGATGTGGATGTAGTTAAATATGAGACTGCTCCAGAGAATTTTATTCCTACGATGATTAAAGGTGTGGTTAATTTTGGAGAAAGTGATTGTAATTCCATTCTTATTGGCGGATTAATGCATAACAGCTATTCATCACAGTTGTTTGAATTTGATCTATCGCTAAATTATAAAGATATAATTAGCGACTATATTCTTGGAAAAATATCTTGTATTAAACATGAGAATATTAATGGAATTGATACTATTTTAATCGGCGTCGAAAGACTAAAAATAGGGAAGATGGACGCCGTTATTAGCTTAAAATACAGCAGTGAGCAAGAAGAGTGGATTTCTTATGAAATTTCTGGTTTTGATGAAATTCGATTTGAAATAATTGATCTACTCACAATAACACAAAATAACTATGATAAAATAATAATTGCCTCTAAAACAGGCTTATTTGAGTCATTAATAGATTATATAGAGGATGTCTCTACAATACTATCTCCAATATGTTATGTAAGTGAAACATTTGGAAAAAAAGATCTCACTCCAGAGCAATATCCAATCATCCAATTAAAGCATATCCAAATCAAAGAAATTAATAATATATGGTATAAATCTGGAGGGCAATGGATTAAGCTTGATCAGGCATTTTATAGCAACAGCTACAATCAAATCAGGATTAATTTAGAAGATCTCTGGGATGATATTCAGTTCATAAAAATAAGTTATTCATTTTTATCGTTTTCAGATACGAAAAAGGCTCAAATAGATCCATCATTTAAGATTTATAATGCAAATCCTAATGCTCATTCGGTGTCTGTCTCGGGAACGTTTCTCGATATATCGACACTCCCTCTACAATGGTTAAATCCAGGAACATCTTGGTACAATCCTAATGCAGATTGGCGACAATTCTCAACTATATCAGGATGGAATGAAAGAGGTATTAATTACCAATATACCCCTGTAATATCTGGAATTGGAAGTACAGTTGCCTACCCCCAAGTACAATCTGGTTGGAATGATGATACAAGTTCTGAATATTTCAATATGCCCGAGCTTTCTAACAGTTTAATTGATTATGGAGGAGATTATGGTTCCGCTATGTTATCAGAAAGTTTAATGGGGTATGAAGAATTTGAGGAAAATAATTATATTGACGGTACTTGGCTTTCAAATCCATCCCTTTCTGAATCGTATAATTTCAGCAGGATGTATTACGATTCTATTCACGATGCCTCAGAGGAAGGCATATATAATAATTATAGCGGGCTACAGACTTTATTTGTTAAAAACTCGCTTACCGAATACAACATTTTAGCAGATCAATTCCAGTCAGGAATCGTTCCCTCTGGAATTCTCCCATTCAATCCAGCTTTTAGCCCCCAGATGGGCTCAGAAAGAGAAATAGCATACACCTTGGATGATTGGGATGAATATATTGCATTAGCAATGTCGGACCAAGACAGTGTATATGGTCTTGAAATCACAAATAAATTACCGCTTGTGGACAAGGAGGGCTTATTAGACATCTCTCTTTCTTTTGATGCAAGTGTCATCTCAACAGCTAGTTCTTACCCTCTCTCACTTCAAATTTGGAACTATTATACCGACTCGTGGGAGGCATTACCTATTTCGACCGTTCAGAACGGAAAATATATTCTCAAAGAGTTAAATTATCTTTTCTGGACATGGCAAGCTCCCTACCATATAGATGCCTTCCGTCCTGCTTGGTATACTAAGAACATATTGAGTTTAAATACCGTATCTTTCGGTAATTGTGTTCCTATGGAAATCACTGATGATGCCATTTGGTTCGATGAAATTATATACGATCCCTATTCTGGTGCCAATTTCCTGAAAAATAATAAAAATAATGAGTATTCGATGAACAACTATTGGAGCTTCGAAGAAGATGAAGGTATAGATCGCCATAAAGTATTATTTTACGATGATTTATTTAACGCAAACAGGTTCCAGCTAAATAGCATAAAAATCAATCCCCATGAGTTCTACACCACAGGTAGTAATAACTTCCCTGCGCCGACTTCACAGACTCAATTTACAGAAAGGGATTTCTTCAGAGAATTTGTAAACTCAGAGCAGGAGTTTAAAGTAAGAATAATCACAACAAAAGAATCTGACTTACCTGATGAGTATTTATGCATTGGAGATTTTAAGACCTATGCGCAGTTAAGCTCAAATTATCTGAATTACGATAATTTTGAGAATTCAAATCCCGAAATTATGGCTGAATATGAACATTTTGGAGAGGTTGAAGAATGGAGTTATGTTATAAATCTTAATGATCCAATTATCAATGAAGCAAGTACTTTCATTGAAGCTGAAAATGGGAGATTATTTATTATGGGCTATCTCCCTAATTTCGATGGCTATTTCTTATATACTTCAATTGATGGAGGAAGAACATGGAGCGTTATAGATTTTGGTCTTGGATCTAATACCATTTTTTACGATAGAGAAGAAGAGAATATTTATTATGGTGCTGGGGGTGTGTATAATTATAGTATATATGGTGGAGATCCTATTTCCGTAAGCAATTATAATGCGAATGTAGATATCTATAAGGATCAAAATCAACATTTTACTGTTCGAGCATATAAATCGAGTGGAATAGTTAAGGGTTGGTTACAGTTTAGATCGATAGAAGACGAGGATAGGGAAGGGCGACAAGATATGGGTCCCGCTTCTGGAAGGACTTTTTCTACATCAAGGACTTGTACAGCTAATAATGGATTTACTTATATATTATGGCAGTGGAGTGATGGAAAGGTAGAACTTTGGGCAAATGATAATAAAGATGAGGAATATCATGATCTCACAAGATTATTATGGTCACAGATAGATTTTGGGGAAAATATGATGATTCCTTCTAATATTAATTTGAGGACATTAAATTATGATGGAGATGAGACCATTTCTTTTATTTTAAAAGATATGACCGATGGTAAACACTATTTTTATTCATATAATATTGATGATGATGAATATAAGCGTATTCGAGAAAGTAATGTAATTTTCACGCGAGATAGTAACATATTAGATGAAAATGGATATAACATTGGATTTGATATGGAAACGAATGAAATCTTTCAAATGAGAAAATATAATAACTACTATAAAATAGCAACACCTCAAATAGATGAGGGTGATCAAATTGTCACTATATCTGAAAATTATATAATCACTGAAGACGATAAAGTTTACAAATTGAAAGCTCCTTATCAAAAGAGATCTCATATAAATGATGGAATCCAATTAACTTCGGATGGATTAATGTTAAGCGGAGACAGCGGATTTAATATTAAAGAAAATCCACCGCTTATAAAATTCCAAGATAATTTATATTCTCCATGGCAATTTGAGGGAACTGATGGAACTTTTATATATTCTACATATGCAGCATCAGATACATATGTCTCTTCTGAATATAGCTTGGAAAACTTCGGAGATAGTCAGACACTAAAAGTTCAAGGGAATTTCGATTATTCAGGGGATTTTTATAGTGTTGATGAGGATGGAATTGAAAGGACAAAAGATATCGCGTTTGATGGAGAATTTTATTGGGTATTAGCCGGAGATTATGTATATAAGTACGATTCAAATGGAAATTATCTAAATAAAAATCAAGATATATCTCTATGGGACGGTATTCCTATATGTATTGATATGGGAGTTGATAATTATTGGGGTTGGAAATATTGTTGGGTTATTGAAACAGATAGTTATGGAAATACATTGTTTGCATCTAGGTTAAAAATGGAAGGGGATTATTGGGACTATGATATAGTGCAGATATTCCATGAAGAACCACCATGGGGGTATCATGATATAAAAGATATTTACTATAATTCTCCTTACTTATATATTCTAGTTGATGATAATGTAATATATAAATTAGTAGAAGTATCCAATCAAGAAAATTTCCCACCTAATGATTTAATCTATACACAAGAGAAAATCATCCTACAGAATGAGAATGCTGATTGTTTTTGGACTGATGGAGCGCATTGGTTTGCAAGCGAAAGTAACTTTATTTACATTTATGATTTAGAAGGCAATTACTTGGATTATAATTTCGAACTTTCTCCAATTATTTCCTCCCCAGAAGGAGTATGTTTTGATGGAAGATATATCTGGATGTTGGAGAATGGTATCATTGGATTTGTATATAAATATAATTTTCAGTGGAGTAATGTGTATTTATCGCATGATATACCATATCTTTCAGATGGATATTGGAAAGACTCCGAGTTACAGTTGTATGTCACTCAAACTCAGCGACCTTACTTTAATATATATGAATCTAATTATTTCAATGAACAATCACTTCACTATTGGAATCAACCGGATAGATTGAATCTATTATCAACTGTTGATTCATTGGGTCAAGGATATCAGACTCTAATCTTAGGCGCCCCAACTGAAATTATCACTCTTACAAGTGATGCTATATACGATGACAGCTTCTACATGAATAATGGAGGTGAATTGGTTGGATTTTATTCAAGCGAAGCTCAGAATCAATTATATAGACCTCAATTCACCCATTACCTTTCGAAATTTTACCAAGACCAAGGATATATGTTTTTACAGACAGACACTCATGAGCATCTCTCCATTTGTTCGCCTCAATATTCTTCAAATACGCTTAGTTCCGAGGATGCTCTAATAATTGATTGCAAACCTTTCACTTCCAATGAAATTAAAATACAATTATTCAATGAAGGGGAATTTGTAGATGAATATACTCTAATTCCTCAGGGAAATAATGATTTTACACATCGTTCTATATCAATTCAAATCCCTACTCAGTTAACATTTGACCAATTAAAGATCTGTGGATATCTTGATGATACTGAAAATATTATTATATATGATATTAAAGCTCAGAAAGAATCATTTGGAGATTTATATTCAATATCCTCAAGATATGAGTTTATCGAGCAAAATAATCCACAATATCCCCAAATTATACGGGGCTCAACTGCATATCCTACAACACCTTCAATGGCTCATGAAGATGATGGGCAAATATGGATCATTAATTCAGAATTTATAACTCAAAATACTATAGAAGCTGAATTCTTATTCGAGGAAATATATGGAGAAAATTTGGATGATGCAATTAAATTTGAAATTAAATTGAAAGGGAATTCAGATCTCTCTTTATTGGAGCAAATCAAATACAGATATTGGGATTATATTGAGAACAATTATAGATTAATTACTCCAATTCTTGAAGATGGGTATATCATATTAAGATTTGAATATAATGATTTCTATCGGCTTTTTGATTCTGCCAGCGATTCTTATGTTGTAAGACTATTTCTTCAATGTAATTCCCAAGATTCATTTTCTCTTTCATTTGATTCGGTATATTCAGTTGTATATAAACCATGGAACGGTCTTCATGATATGTACAGAGCAGAAGTGCAATTTAGTAAGTTAAGTCCTATACAAGGGCAAGAAGGAAAGATCTGCTTCTCATTGAATGATAATATTTATGTATATTTGGATGAGGAGGAATTGACTGAGAAAAATACAGTTTCATTTTATTATAACTCCAGCACATATTATTGGTATGCATATCATAATAATAATCCAATAGAACATTTTGGGGATATGGGAAGATTGTATGATCCCACTTTCCATAGACTTGTGCCCCGTATAGAATGCTTCTATGATGATCCTTCCGAAGGAATAAAAATTACATCACTTAAATCCCAATATTTCAAAAGAATTAGAGATCAAAATGATTTTACCGATTATAAGTATCTTGTCTCGCTTTGTAAACGAGCTGTATACACTAAATATATTGATTTAGATCAATATAGCAGTAGATTAATTGGAGATAATACCTTCGTTGACCTGACTTCCCAAATTGACGTAATCTACAGCTTTGCAGATGAGATGGTACCTCAGAACATTTTTTCCTATGATTTAAATCCAACATACATATCAAATACATATCAAGATAATATTACTAATTTTTCCTATAGGGAAGACTCTCTCCTCTTAGACCATTCTGATTCTTTAAAATTTAGTTATGCTGTAGAAATGATGGATACATATGCAATAATTCAAGGGGATGAGACTGATCTGTATTATCCTGATGGGAATTTGTTATCCATTCAGAGAGAGACTTTTGATAGTAAAGATAACAATAGCTTTAGAGAAAGTATCTGGGAGGATTTTCATGTAAGTTATGATGGAGCTCCACCTATTCTGGACACATCTTTTCCCTCAGGAGATTGGTCTGCTGAGATAGATGGAATTAGTAGGTACTATCATATTAATAAAATTTGGTCATGGACCAGGTCTTATGAGAAATACAGAATTCCATCTAATTATTTAGATTATAATGAAGATATGGTAATATCTGATATTGAAATTGAATTTCAAAATAATATAGTATGGAAATATGTTGATTCTGCAAGCCTTGCATATTTTATATATAATCATTATACTGAAGAATGGGATCAGATTGATCATTCTTATACACCAGAAGAGACTAGTCCTACTTGTTATCGATTTAATAAAATAAGTGTTTTTAATAAGACTCATTTAATAGATTCTTTATTATCACATTACATATCTCCAGAAGGAAATATAGATATAATGACTAAAGTATATTCTAATCCAAACGATAAAGTGATAGGACATATAGTAGATTATTATTGTGATATGGCACATGCTACTCTCTATTACATTCCTATTGAATCAAAAGTTCAATTTAATTTTCAGAATGGTCTTCTAAATTCAGAAAGAGACTTCATTTTATACTTTAAAGGCTCCACTTTAGAGGGAACAGCCAATTTTATAGTAAATGATAATACACTCTTTTCTTTTGGAGAATCTGGTATACAAGGATCTTGTTTTATATATGATGTTGAGAGTATTTCAATAGATTTAGGATATTGGGATGATGTCTGGGAATTAGAAATAGACTCCCTCTATATTTACGATATTTCAACAAATATTACCTATTATCCAATCAATAATAAATTGATTCAAATTAATTCAGATATATCCAAAATATATGATAATACAGATCCACCTGAATCTAGCGATAATACAAAAATTAAAAATAATACCTTTTTTGGTAATAATACAATAGAATTTAGTCTAGAAAATAGTTTAATAACTCCAATTTTCAAGAGAGAAAGCCAGACCATTTACACCGATCTGGAGCTAGATGATTTAGAATTTATCTTTAACCTTTATCCCTCGGATTTTCCAAGCCAGACATATAATGTATGGGGATCTGATGCTCAAAGGTATAATATCTCTGAATTAAATTATGGTTTAGACAGATTTAAGGATAGCGCAATAGATAATATTCAGATACCACTAATTACACCCATAGAGCTAAAATTTGATAATTTGGATCTCAATATTTACGACTTAGCTGAGTTGGAAGTAAGCTTAGGGCTAAATATCACCATAGTGAATAGGAAATACAATACAGATTGGCTTTTAAGAAGCAGGTTAGTATATTATAATTATCTTACTGAAGAATGGCAGGATTTCAATGGACAGATCAGAGCAGAAAATAATGGTATAAATAGAGCAGTTTGGAATTATAATTACTCCTCGAATCCATTCTATTATATTCAATCTCCTGATGCGAATTGTTTTATAGAAATTCAAAATGAAAATCCTAGCTTAAAACTCATGAATCCCTTTAAAATCAAAGGTCTAACAAATGATTATCTTGATAACAATCAAATCATGAAGTTGGCTCTAATCTCATATATTCTACCTTCAAATTATTCAGCTAATAATAATATATATGAAGCGTTCAAACGCGTAAATCCTAATCTAGCGATTGAGATTAGCCAACAAGTTAATATAAATGAATGCGTTATGCTTCTTGAAAAGAGGCAGACTATTTTCCCCGCATCGACTTTTGCTGTGGAATTACCTATTGAAGATAATTTTGAAGTTGATCTCAATGGGGTAGATGATCCTGCTATTGGAGAGATCGTTAAAGTATATGGTATTAGAATTGAGGAAAATACTATTGAAAAATATCCTGTGTTTAATTTTCTTGTAACCCACAATAATAAATTATCTTTAGAACAATGTTCTCAAAAAGAGTTATTTACCAATGTAAGTATTGAATATCTCCCCTCACTCCCACTTGAGTTGTTTGATGGGCGTTGGTATATTCCTAATAGCTCATATTATTATTCTGATCCAATTTCAATAAGCAATCTTAGAGATGAGGCTAATTACTACGGAGATATGATCCCTAATGTTCCAGCTAATTATTCTATATTTAAGATGAGTTTGGAATATGTGTGAATTTTACCAACCCCCCTGTAGGAATTCCACGAGCAACCATTCATTTCTCTAAAAATAACGATAGATATATTTTTGGTATTCCTATTACAGATTATGTCCTATGTAATTATGAGATTTTAAATGAAGTTAATGATCTTATTGATGCAAGACTTTTGATAGATATCAAAACAGGATTCAACGACATTTCATACAGCGAGCTTTCTCAAGTAGTATCCAGTGATTATCACGTTGCAGTCAACCTATATAAGCTAAGCAAATCAGAAAGATTTACATATATAGGAACAGTTAATATTCCCCTAGATACTGATAGACTTGATTTCCATCTACATAAGTTGGAAATTGAGCTAAGCGAGTTTAACCTTGTCAGTGAGAATCAGCAAATATTAGCTGAAGCGTTAACACAATCTTTAGACAATGATCTGGTAATCTCAATTGAATCGACAGTTGCGAACTGTGAAGTCCTTTCCCCTCTCTTTAAAGGATTTTTTGCTTCACAGATAACAAATGCTTCAATTCTGTTTGATTCTCCAGATAATAGTTTAAATTACAATGGAACGACCGCACAGAATGCTTATATTCCAATTTGGCAAAATAATATTGAACTATCCAATCTTTATTCAGGATATTATCAATTCGATCTCAATGAGTTGAATTATCAAGAAGATTTCACAATAAATACTCTTTTTGCCGGTGAAAATGAACTTAAGATAGAGGATTATAGTTTTGATTACTCACAAAAAACTATTACGCTATTGGGTAATTATTCACAATATTCAGCGATTTTAACGGCAAATATTATCTTTAAGTCATTTAAGTGGGAGAAGAATAGGATTTCCACACTTGATCCTATAACATTCAATTGCACGGAGAACTATATAAATAAATATACAAAGTTTATAGAATTTACAGTTCAATATGAAAAAAATGGTATTGCTGGGTATGAACTGAGGGATTTTTCAGAGGATTCTGGTCGTCAAGTACTAATAGAAGAGAATAAAAATGCTAATCTTTTATCATTATACCTATATAATTATCGTAGAAATGTTTGGCAGCAGGTACAAGCAGTCGTGTACCAAAATATTGATCAAGAGAATTCTAATGTATTTAATCCAGCCTTCTCTTATGTTCTCGATCGTAATTTCATTGTGTTTGAAGATTTTTTCAATGAAATAAGTCCTGATGAGTTTGAATTTCAAGTTATTTTTTCAATGGAATTTGATATTTCCAATGAAATTCCCTATTCCACCCAGCTTGGATTTGATATTACTTCAATTGATGCAACAATTTACTATAATCCACCTACTACAAGCCATAATTTAAACCCAGAGGTATTATTTGATGTAGATTTAACAGAATATTTAATATCAAAAGATAATACAATAGAAGAAGTAACATTAAATTTAGATTATAATTCCCAATTAAATTATGATAATAATGAGATTTTTCTACAAAATTCATTAATAAAACAAAATTATAAGTTCTATTTACTTGATAAGTATTTAGAATTTCAAAATATAAATTTAACAGATACCTCTAAAGTAATTTTATCAACACAACAGCTAAAGGAGTTTATATTTTATTCAGTAGATCATAATAAATACTATTTAAGGGCTAAAATAGAGTATGAATGGAATTGTATAAGCTATATAGAATCAATAGGATCTTCCAAGATTCAAATAGAGGCAGAATTAACCTTGAATAAATACGACCTCAATGTAAAATATACCAAGCTTAAAACTAGGCGTATTTCCGCTTATGAATATGAGTTCCCATATCAATTGCAGGTGATTGATGCTCCTAACTATATTATAAAACCTGATAATTCAATTGAAATTTTACCAAATGACAACGCTTCTGATATTGGAATTGCCGGAGGATTCCTAAAGAGCATGAAAACACGCCAGAGATTAATGGTACGGGAGCACTTATGCTACCTATTCGATCAAGGTCAGCAAGAGGCTCAAAATATTATATTAGATATAGAATACTCAGATTTATTACTCAGAATGAACAATCCTACTGGTTATTTACGGGAACCTCGGATTAGGTTCCTCAATAACAGCCAAATTTTCACTTTTATCGCAGATTATGAAGTTATGAATGTATCTATGTATTATCTGGAACAAGATATATACCATTATATTGGCGATATGAAAAATATAAATATAGAATTAAATGAATATAAATTTTTATTTGAAGATATAAAGACTGATTTTATTGGGTCAAATACATGGGTTCATTTTAAAATAGTGCTAAATGATGATACAAATACATTTGATTTCTATATCAACGGAGTTCCTGAAGGTTCTGGGCTAAGTTATATTGGTGATACAGTCATTTCTGTAAATAAGATTAAGATAAAGACAGAGGTGGGTGCACATTTTGGATACGCGGGATATTTTGATAACTTCCGATTTTCAGCAGATCCGAATTTTGAGATTGATGATAATTATTATTATGATATTTATAACGGAAATGAGGATTTCGAACGATATGATATATCTAAAATTGGAAATTATTACGGTACATATTCCTTTGAAGATGATATTGTAGGACAATCACCCTCAGGTTGGACAAATAATGATCAATCTGGATGCTCATCAACCATTATAGACTCGTATGATGGACATTCTAAAGTTCTTGAATTAAATGATCAAAGTGATTCTGGATATTGTGGAATCTGGAGATCAATCCCTCAACAACAAAATCAGGTAATTGAATTTTATATGGGTAAAAATAACTCAGAAACGATTTACATTTCACTTAAGGAAGATGATACAACTCTTATATTTTTGAAATCTATTTCAGATAAATTATATTATCGTTCTAATGATAACCTATATTACATAATTGCGTCGGGATTAACATATAATAAATTGTATCATATTAAAATTAAATTATATGATTCTCAAAATCAGTTTGATGTATATATCAATGGTTTTCTTAAAACAGAAGGATGCCACTATCAAAATAATTCAATAATCTCAGCAAATAAGATTGCATTGACAACCAGACCAGTGGGATCTGATTTTAAATATTATTTTGATGCATTTGGTTTTACAGCAGATCCAAATTATAATGAAAAAGATAATGAAAATGCGTATGGAAAACAGATAATTACTGAGTTAGAAGACAATGATTGGAATATCATCACAAATCCCGGATCTAGCATAGGGATTTGTGGAGAAATGAATCTTCATAAGAAATTCATTCGTTTAGATGATAATGGTGAAAAATCTCCTATTGCAGTTAATCAATTTCCAGCAAAAGAACATGGGACAATTAGCTTTTGGGCGAAAACAAATGATGCAAATAAATATTGTTATTTCTTTGGAACAGATTCGGCAAATATATTTGCAATTTACTTAGGGATAAATAATGGTATGTTTAAGTATAGATATGGGGATGAATGGATTCCCATCTGTCCCGCTTTGGATAATATATGGTATCCAATTACTATTGAATTTGAATGTGGAGAAGGTAGATACAAAGATCTTTCATCAGATACCTTCTATATTTGGATCAATAATACAAAATATGGTCCTTTTCCATTTAGAACTCCTGTCTCGTATATAGATGATCTTCAGTTCCAAATGAGTTGGTCAGGAGTCAATCATATCTTAGATATTGATACTATCAATTATTCATGGGATTCTTCTTTTTCAGATTATTGTTATAGAGAATATTATCAAATTATTGATCTTAACTCAGGTCAGACATCTGATTGGATTCAATTTAATTCATCCAATATACAATATCTAGGAGATTTCGGAACTCTTCCAGAAAAGTTTAGGATTAACTATAAAATAATTGATTTTTGTGAAAATGTAGGAATTACTTCAATTTACAATAACTTATACGACTCTATAAGTTATTCGACTGAGATGAATATCACATGGATAGATAACTCAACAGATCTTAATAGTCAGGATTTAAGCGAGAGAGAAATAATCTTTCAGGCTGATTTCAATCAAATTCCTTTTCTAGATGTAAAGATTAATGGATTCAATTACGGGACTGCATGGTATGATCCACAGTATAATAATTATCAAGTAAATTTTGGAGCTAGGTTTCAGAATGGTGATGTGAATCATGATGGTAATGTTGATATCGTTGATGTTCTATTAACTAACCAATACAATTCAGGAATGAATCCTCAACCATTTTACCCTAAAGAAGCAGATGTGAATTATGATGGAAGTATTAATGAGGTTGATGAATCATTGATTATGCAAGCTTATATCGGATTGATCGAATTACCTCAAATTTTTAATTCCTATGAATCATTTTTATGCTATTCGGATTCTCTGATGAGCAGCAATATATATTCAAATATAAATCCGATGAATCATATTAGTTGGGAAGTAAGAAATGATGAGATGTACGGTGTGGTAAAGCATGTTTTAGTCGATGGAGATATAGAAATTATTAATCCTCTCAGTTATAATAGAACAATTACAATGAACTTAGAAAACCTTTATAACCGTGGTCTTATATTACCAAAATTTCTAAGATTAAAGCAAGCATTTTTCTATAATAGTTCAAACAACAATTCAATTACAATATTTGGTAAAGACCAATTTTTAATAACAAGAGAAGGTGAGGTTGTTTGGTACCAAAATTCAATAATTCATGATCTTTATAGCAATCCTCAAGATGTAAAAGATAACCTTATTTACTTTAATTATGATGCATCTCAATTGAGTAATCAACTACAGCTTGTTAATGCAAATGGTTTATTTGTAAATGTCTCCATCCCCGCCACCTATTACGATCATACTACCATTCAAAAATTTATTATAAGATTAAATCTTGTATCTGGTTATTCTCTTTCCAAGGTCTACTACGATTTTGATTTGAGAAAATATTTCATGCCTAATGTAAGAGAAAAGTACAATGAAACTGTTTTCGGTCTTGGAAATGTAATGACAATCCCTCTCTATATAGATTTTGAAGAACTTATCTTACTTAATCCCGATGTTATGTTCGATTTATCCTTATTAGAGTCCATTAGCTTTACAATTTCAGATTCAGAAATATGGCCCTCCTCTTTTGCTATTGAGTATGAAAATTACGATGTTTTAAGTCTACCTTATCAAATTATTGCAATTAGAGATATAAAGCTCTATAATTTTATTGGAGATGATCTTTTAGAAAATACTAATGGTTATATTACCTCAAATATTGAACTAAGAGCTCCAAATTACTATAATTATTATGCTTCAGACACTTTTCAATATAAAAGAATTGAATCAACTCTTACAGATATTCAAATATATTATAATCAAGAAAATATCACCGCAACACAGGAGTATGTCAATGTTGAGTACTCTGATTATATTGAATTATTTATGAGAGACAATGGTAGTTTATCACAGATCCCCCTTGAAGAACTTCAAAACATCTATGTAAATCTTGTGAACTCCTCATCAGGTCAGATACAATCATCTGGAACACTCTGCTGGATTTCAAGAGTTGATGAGCTCTCACCTCCCTCATTTTATTGTAAATTTTACTACTTAAGGCTTTATTTACCTTTTAGTTTGGGAATTCATAGCCTCACTCTAGAATCCTTCGGTACTCCACTTCACAAGATAATGTTTGATAAACCATACAATATTTTACTTAATTTAACTCAAGAATCCTTATCAGAGGAAGAACCAATATATTTAGAGAAGGATTTATTTGAACTTACATATCAAGATACACTTGTCCTAAAAGGAAGTGTGCTTGACAATGATAATTATCTTGTTCGTGATGAGGTATATGATTACAAATGGCAAGAGGGTATAGATGGGGAATCATCCTTTAAGTTAAATATCATCTCTCCCTATGGAAATGAACAATTTATCAATACATCTGAAATTGCAATTTATTATTTGGATAAAAAGCTTGAAAAAATACCATTATATGTACATATCGATGGATATAGCTATAAAAATAATAGTATTTTAGATTACCGTAAAAATCCTGAGATTAGTTATATAGATAACAGTTTTATTTTAACAATTTACTGGAATAATACACAATCATCCAATTTCATTAATTATGATACAAATCTACTCATTACCTATAAAAAGCAGTGCGGAAATACAATAAATCCTATATCATACAGCACAATTGATGAATACGGACATAATAATTTCGAAAATTTAGTTGAGGTTCCATTTTCTAAATATGATATGATACATGATAAATGGATTACAGAGCAAAATTTCACCGAGCTCTGCTCACTTCAAAAAAAATTCCTCTATACCAATATAAATGAAGGAACAGCATTAATTAAAGGACCAGAGTATCTCTTGGACTCAGAAGTTATTCGATTAGGTATCATTGGTCTTGAGACCGTCTATGTAAATAAATCAGGTTCAAATATCTATGTACCACTCATAGAGGATGAGTATGAGTACTCCATAGACTCAAATGGATATCTTCACTTCACCTATTATAATTTTGAACAGGGAGATGAGCTTGAAATCGGCTATTCCTCATATCATCCAATTACTCTCGATCAATCTCTTACAAAAACAGACTCAGATCTTTATTCAATTAAAATTATTTCAAGGGAAAATAGTTCTCTATATTATGAGTTCCAACCAGAGGAGTATAAAATATCTCAAAATGGATATAATCTTTATCTTTTGGATCTTTATAATTTTATCCTCAAAGAAGGGAACTTTAGTGTCTATGATACAATAGAGATAAAATACTATGCTCCATTAACAAGACGGGTAGATCTCAGCAGGACTATTTTGCTTACAATGAAAGATAAATATGATCATGATATTGTAATTGATTTTATTGAGATATATAACCTCGGAATCTTTGAATATGAGCAGGTATTTACCAAAAATTCTTCATTAAGTCTTCCTCTGGGTAGAAAGACTTTAGTAAATATGAAGTTAGTTTACCTACCAACGCAAGTGTATAACAAATCAGCAGAATCTTTTGAAAATATTACCTACAATATCAATGGCTTTAATATCTATTCATATAAGCAGTCTGATAAATGGGAGAAACTATTTAGGATAATTACCATTCCAGAGAAAAGAAAATTGGAAATGGTTGAAGATATCACCCAAGATATGGTAATGACTCAAGAATTTATAGAAGAACGTGAATATATCTTCAATATCAATCCACTTGAGACGTTAGAGGAAGGAGGAGAATATAACCAACTAATTATTGATGCTCTTGCGGGGGAGGAATACCAATTTACATTCAAGTTAACAGACTGGGAAGGGAATTTAAGACGAGACATAGTTTGGCTTCACATAGGTTTTATGCCAAAGGCAGGTACGGGTTTTATAAATGAACGTGCTTTAACAGAGGACGGAGTTCCCATCTATTATGAATCATTAGGTACTGAAGAATTCACATCAGATGGTCCAGGAATGGGACAATATAAAATGTTTG
>CAZGJX010000062.1:1931-25377 GCA_964525635.1 uncultured archaeon | reverse complement strand
TCCCTAAACGTCGCTCTTACGATATTTTTTTTGGGACACATATATGGTTTAAATCTAATATAAAAAAAAAAGTTGTATATTATGGATTTCTTGCTTTACAATCAGCTCCTTTTTTTTGGATGGCATTATTAATCATGGATTTTTTTGTATTTCAATTACATTGGTCTACTGTTGGTGGATTTCAACCGGGATACTCTATAGAAGAAATTCTCCCTTTTCTAAGATCATATTGGCCAACTCTTTTAACATTAATTCTTTATTTTACAGGAAGGAGCGCAAATAGTATGCCTTCATTAATATTTTATGAACAAAATGCTGAGTATTTACATTATTTAAAGAGGTTGGGATTTAAGAAAAGAAAATTACGAAAATATATACAGTTTAATGCAATTCTATTTCAAATAAGAGGCTTAAATTCACGATTTAATGAAATTTTAAGTGCAACATTCTTAATGGAATGGATATTTAGATTTCCCGGTTTGGGAAATCTAGCAATTTTATCAGTTCAAAGAGGGGATTATTCTATGATTTTTGGAATTTTTATAGTTTTAATATTGATTATTGTAATTGGGAATTTTTCAAATGATATTTTTTATGGATTTATAGATCCAAGAATTAGAAAAGCTGGTATAAAGGATTTATCTTCAAATAAAGAAAATATTGAAAATTGGGGATTTAAAATCGTATAAATAAATATAAGAATTAGACAATAAAAAATATGAAAATTAATTAAATTTTAAAGGATTAGTTATAGAAAAAATATTATTAGTCAATTTTAAATTTTAATTCCTTTATTTTTAATCTTGAATATTTATCTGCTAGAAATAATGGTTCTGGCTGTTTATGATTTTTACTAATTTTTAGAGCAATCCGAATAGCATCGTTTATTTTAATTTTAAATCCTTCACTAATAAAAACAGGAGCGCGATTATTAGAAAGTGATATTGAATATCCTATAATTTTTGCATTAAGGTTTGTATTAGGATCTTTATTATATATAGGATTTTTATTTCCTTTATTTCTAATAAAATTGGAGAGATTATAATATCCATAATAAGGTTTTTTTGCTATTCCAATTGTGGGAATGTTTAATGCTAAACCTAATTGAACTGCTTCCCCGAAACCTTTTGGATGGATTATTCCGTGACCATCACAAATAATTATATCAGGTTTCATCCTTGATTTATTTATGGCTTGAGATAATAATTTGCATTCACGAAATCCTAGAAATCCTGGTTCATAAGGAAAATTCAATATCCCGTTTGAAAAATATTTTTCAATTATTCTATTATTATGATAATCCCATAGGACCGCACAAGCTATACCATATTCTTGATTTTTAATTTTAAAAAATGATATATCAATCCCTACAATAAAATCTATTTGATTGAACTTTAATAATTCATGCTTTTTTGTATATTGCATTTTTACAATTTTAACATATTTGTCTTGAATTTGTCTTGCTTGTTCTAAAGAATAATTATCTTTTAAAAGCTCATCAATCATAGTTTAGATTAATTCTGTAAATTTAATACTTATTTTATAGTCATTATTATATAAGTAAGAAATAAGTCAAATTTAAAAATAAATATTGAATATTTTCCATAATTATTTTAGATTTCTATATTTTACAACTCCTAATTTCCTTAGAGAATGAAATCTGTATTGTTGATTCGATAATTTTATATTTTTGATAAAGATATTCGCTTATTTTATTTATAAAATCATCCTGATCTATTTCATTATCCAATTGTATGTGAGTTGTTAAAATAAGTCTTTCTGGTGTAATAGTCCATAAATGAGTATGATTTACTTCAATAATCTTGATAAATTTCTTTTTTAAATCTTTTTCAATTATTTCAATATTTAGATCAACTGGAGTCATCTCTAATAAAATTCTTCCAGATTGTTTTAATATCTTCATTGACCAAGTGACTATAAGTATTGTTATAAGGAAGCTTAGAATTGGATCAAGATATGAATATTTTGTATAATAAATAATAATTGAAGCAAAAACGACGCCGATTGAGGAAACAGCATCACCAATCATATGATAAAATACTCCCTTAATATTTATATCTTCTTTATGACTTCCATGAAGAATTAAAATGCTAACAACATTAACAGCGAGTCCAATAATAGCAGTAATAATCATATATATACCCTCAATTTCTTCAGGTATAAATAAACGTATTATTGCTTCATAAATAATAAAACCTACAATAACTAGTAAAAATAGACCATTGATAAAAGCAGCTAAAATTTCTGCTCTATATAAACCAAATGTTCTATGATGACAAGAAGGTTTTCTAGCTAAATAGATAGCAAATAGACTAATAATTATTGCAAAAGCATGTGTAAACATATGACCCGCATCACTTAATAATGCTAAACTATTAGCTAATAGAGCTCCTATAATCTCAACTACTAAAACTACGACTGTAATCAATAAAGAGATTATTAAACGTTTTCTTTCTACTTGCCGATAATTGAATATATGATCGGATTTATCAATAGAATCAGTCATTTTTAGTCTTAAATTATAGAATATTCTTTTTGTTATTTGTAAAAATTTAAACTTTTTATTTATTTAGGCTATATTTAATAAAAGTTTCTAACTTTTAAATTGATTTTAAATAATATTGTGCCTGTTTCAGTTTAAAATTATAAAAGGCATTTAGTTATAGTATATAGGAAAAATGTCAAATTTTTAATTTAATTTTTTCTCTAACACTATTATCTTGGGTTTAAATCCTACTTTAGAAAAAATATCTATTAATTTTTGAGAATATCCATATCCAATACTAATTCTTATAGATTCACACCCCCATGAATCAAGAATTTGAATAGCGCGATCAGCTAAAATCTTTCCTACTTTTTTGCCAATATAATCTTTTCTAACCGCCCAATTATCCATATGCCCCAGATATATCCCTAATGTGTTCAATTCCGCTTCAATCATTCCCATTCCAATGACATCTCCTGTTTCTTTAAGTTCTGCTATTAAAGTAATTCTCTTTAAATTAGGTTTAAATTGTCTAATACCTGAAAATTTCTTCCATTTATTTTTATCTAATCCAATATCAAACTTATCATCTAGTTGCTGTAATATTTCTAATGTTGCTTCATAATCAGATGTACGATAATTTCTTATTATTAAATCTTTTTCCGAAACATAATTATCAGACGACATATTTATCTCATGATTTATATTTTCATTTTATTCTTTCCTTAATGATTCTAAATTGATTTTTCTTACGAGAAGTCTCTCATTATTCTCTTCCTCTATGAGAAAAAAAAGATATTCGTCTATATGTGGTATTGCAGGTGAAATAAATAGTAATTCTTCTTTTGGATACCAATTATCAATTTTTTGATTCATTATCTCTTTCTCAAAGAAATCTTTAACATGGCTTATTTTAATAATAATATTCTTATATTCTTTTTCAGCATTATTTTTAGCTAGAATTTCCAATTCGTTTGAATCTTCTATAATTGAAATAGAATTTATTTCAAATGGTTTATTAATTTTTATTTCTTTCTCAGATTTCTTTAATGGTTCAAATAGTCTTATATTTGAGAATGTATAATCACCATTTTTAAAAATATGAGAGACATCTATTCCTTTTAAAGCAAGAAATGAAATTGCTTTTTGTTTTTTTATAGTATTGGCATCAATTTCTCTGATTTCTAATGAAAAATGCTCCTTAAATGTTTTCCTAATCTTAAACCTCATATCATTCTTTATTTCTTCTCCTCTATTAATGATCTCTTTCCTTTTTGGGGATTTTATAATTTCTTCTTTAGCAATTTCACTTTCGATTACTATATATAATTTATTTTCATACTCTCCAATAATCAAATTTGTTATTTTTTTTATTAACTCATCCCCAAATATATCAAGATCATCAGGAAGTGAAATTATGATTATTATTATTTCAGGGGAGTCTTCTTTTAAACCTGCTCTACGTTTAATTCTATTTGAATGTACCAATATTTTTTTGCCAAAAAATGTAAATCCTTTAAATTCAAGATCAATATGATCTAAAACATCACTTTCCTCTACATCTAAAAACCAAATAGGATGATATCGTATCGGTCTCATGAATTTTTTATCATCCTTCAGTTTTTCATTAGGAAAAATCAATAATGGGACATGCCCTTTTGATTCATCAAAATAAAGGATGTAAACATAACATAATTCTTCTAAGGTTTTTTCTATTCTATTATTTTTAACTGAAATTTTACTTCCCAAACTATATATTTAATTATAGATCTAAATAAATCTATTAAATAATTTTTTTGATAAAAACTTATATATTGAATAAATTCAAAAAAACCTATTTAAACATTTTCTAAGATTTTTAAACAACTTTAATAATGGAAAATAAATAATTCAAAAAATAAAAAAAAATATTCACTTATGTACTGGATCTATCTAAAGGATTAAAAAATAATTTATCTTAAAATAAATTAAAAATAGGGAGTGATAGAACTTAGTTTTAAGTACTTTAGTAGAGATATATTTTATCTTAATTATAACTATCGTCAATATATTCCTAAGTCAAATCTTAAAATACTTTAACCGGAAGATATAATTTTCAAAAATAAACCATTAAGGAAACTAAATTTTTATATTAAAAATATGATTATTAGAAATTATTCATGGTTACGCTTTAAATTTAATCAAGAACAAGCTGGTTACTTATTAATATGGATTATATTTTTATCTTCTGTTTTATTAAGATACACAAAACTTTGGCTAAGAATCATAGCTAGTTTTTGGTCAAGTTATGAGGGTGCTTATATATTTTATCCTATGGGTGTTTCTGCCACTATAATTTTTTTTCTTATACAAAATGTATTAATTATGATTATTATATATACCCTAATTAGAACAAGAAGGGGTAATAAACATACAAATAATATTGATAATAAAAATCCTCAATGGTTTGGTATAACCATAAATGAACAGATGGATAGAGTACTCTCAATTATTGCATTTAGTTGCTTGATATTTTTTTTTTATTTTTCTTCAATCCTTAAATGATTTGATTAGTGACCAGATTTATTATGCCAAAAATGCAGAGGAGGAAATGAGTAATAGTTTTGAGGTACGTATATCTGATTTTATATATCATTTAGTGAATATTATATATTCAATAAATATTATATTAATATCATGGTATTCTTTGGTGAAAGTTAGACGTTTACATACGAAATCGCTATTTTATATTCCTCCATTACCAATGATTGGTCTAAGCTCATCTTATTTTATTTATTTATATTTTATGATCACCCGACCTGAAATATATTGATTTTCACTACAACCACCGACGAGTGATCTTTTAAGCTCGATTTTTTTAATATATTTTGAAATTACAATAATTTTTAATAATTTTAAACCTGATTCCACTATTAGTTTTTCTGATGCAGAGGTATCTCGAGCAATTACTTTTATATTCCAAGGAATAGTGATTCTTTTAATAAGTATTATTATAATTATAAGATTTTGTTTAAGAAAATGGAAAATCCAGAATCAAGAGTTCAAATAGATGAATTTCTTCAAAGAAAAAGAATTTTGAAATAAAAAAACATAAATTCTATCTTTTTTTTTATAATTAACTAAAAAGTTTCTGTCTATAAAATGAATATTTAAAATCTTTTTTCACTCAATGAATCTAATAATCTTAGAGAAGAATGATAATCTTTAGCTAAATTTCTTAATTTATCACGACGATATTTACTTTTTAGTGATCTAATAATTTGTTTAAAAATGAATTTTGGTCTTCCCAAGGAATAAAATTGTCTATAAGTTTTTCTTATTAAATTTGTTAAGAAATCTAGTTTATATGGGTAAAAAGATAGTTCAGGAACTCTAACACCCGTTTCCCAATATTTATCTTCATTTAATTTATTTTGTTCTTTTAATTCTTCCCAGATTTTAATGCCAGGAAAAACTTCAAATATATGAAACATAGCATAGTCAATGTCGATATTTTGTGAAAAATGTATTGTTTTTTGAATATCATTAATATTTTCGATTGGTGACCCCATAATAAAAGAGGCCATTAAAATCTCTATTCCAGCCTTTCTTGCTTTCATTATAGCTAAATTAGATTTTGATGGAGTTATTTTCTTATTATAATAATCTAATATTCTTTGACTACCACTTTCCATACCATAGAAAATTGATTTAAAATTTACTTTATTCATAAATTCATACATTTCTTTGGTTCCTTCGATTCTTCCTTCACAATGGAAAATCAAATCAATCTTTTCCTTTCTAATATTTTTACAAATTTCAATAACCCATTGTGGATTTAATGTAAAATTATCATCCATTACCATTATTTCCCTATATCCTTCTGACTCTAAAATATGTAATTCTTGAATTATATTTTTAACAGATCTATGGCGCCAACTTCTTTGGTTAACTGAACAGAATCTACATTGAAAAGGACAGCCACGACTCATAATTATTGTCCCCGATTTATCATTAGATATATTAATACCCCCTAGAGACATCTTATATGTATTTTCTTTAAGTAATCCTCGATTAGGGATTGGAAATATATCTATATTTCTTTCTAATTCACGAGGTTTTGTTGACTTTATAAATCCATTTTTTCTATAAAATATACCACTAATGTCCTCATAATTATTACTTTTTTTTTGGATTAAGGTCAACAATTCCAAAAATGTATGTTCAGCTTCACCTTGTATACAAAAGTCTACAAAATCATATTTATTTAATATTCTTTCCGCACAAACTGTATGATAATTTCCTAATATAATTTTTATATTTTGATTCCACTCTTTAGCTAGTTTAGCGATTTTAATTCCAGAAAGGAAGGAACGAGTTAATACTGAAATCCCAAGTACATCAGGATTTTTATTCTTAATCCAATTAACGACTTGAGTAAAATTATAATTTGTTGCCCCATGATCAAAAATTGACACCTCATATCCATTATTTATTAGAACTTCCGCAATATATAGCAATCCTAATGGCTCAGCAAAATTAGAGAATTTTGGACGAGGATCTTTATGAGTTAAATCCATTGGAACAGGATTGATAAGTGCAATTTTCATTAATACCAATTATAATTAACTATTTTAAATTATCTATATTTTCTTATCTTTCTCATTGATTATTGAAGAAATTTTATTTATTTCAACTTCATATGTACCAAAACCCTTAGGTTTTGAGTTACGAAAAGTTGTAATTGCATTCATTGCATCTTTGAAGTTCGTTATTGAATTAATAACTATGTTTAGCATAAATTTACTTTTGATAGTACGAAAAGCTGTTTTTATTAGATATTTCATTCTACTAAAAGAAAAAAATAATTGATATGCATTATGGATTTTTTTTAACATTCTTTCTTGTTCTGCTGGTGATAAAAGAAAATCAATAACTCTAGTAGTAGTCTCCCATCGTTCAACTTCATGAATTCCTTCACCGATACAAGCTAACACTCTATCATGTGAATTAATTATACCTTTAGAAAGATAATCATCCCAAAATTTTATTCCAGGGAAAATTTCTACTACATTAAAAAATGGAACATCAATATCGGAATTTATTGCAAAATTAATTGTATTTTTAACTTCATCTAAAGTCTCAGTCGGTGCGCCAAGCATGAATAGCCCAATGATTAAATCAATATTAGCTTTACGTGATTTACGAATTGCTTCATTAAATTGTGAAACTTTAGTTCTTTTATTATATAAATCAAGAATTCTTTGATTTGCACTTTCAAATCCAAACCATATAGATTTACACCCAGCTTTTCTCATCCAATTTAGCATATTCTGTGATGTCTGGTCGACACGACCATCTGTGTGCCAATTGATATCGATTTTTTCTTTTTTAATTAATTCACAAATTTTTATTGTTCTTTTAGGTTGAAGTGTGAAATTATCATCAACAAAATTTAATTCAGTATATCCCTGATCCTCTATTAAAAGCATTTCATTTACTATATTTTGAGGGTTTCTTGGTCTAAATCTACGTTTTGCTAATCTTGAACAAGCACAATATGAACAATTAAAAGGACATCCTCTAGAAGAAATCATAGTTGTCAATTTTGATTTTGAGAATTCAAAGCCTGCAAAATTCCATTTATAATCAAAATCAATTAATTTTCTATCAGGAAAAGGAAGTATATCTAGATTAACAATTAAAGGAGCGTCTGGAGTTGAAATTATCTTTTTATTTTGATCTCTAAATGTTAATCCTTTCATGTGAAATGGTAACTTATCAATATTCTTATCTAAATATTCACATAATTCAAGAAATGTATATTCTCCTTCACCCCTAACACAAAAATCTATATAATCACCATATTTTCTAATAATTTGTTCTGCTTCTATGGTGGGATGATAATGACCAACTATGATTTTAATAGAGGGATTCCATTTTCTAATTAATCTTATTAATTTAATTGTAGGAAGAAATGCTATTGTAAATATACTTATACCTATTATTTCTGGTTTTTTTTGTTTAATCCAATTTAGAACTTGAGTACTACTATAATTTTTTGCTGCTGCATCCAATAAGTTAACTGTAAATCCATTCTCTTTAAGGATAGTTCCTAAATAAAGAATTCCCAATGGAGGCCAAGGAGAATATATCTTTGTTTCCAAACTGGGATTAATCAATACGATTTTCATTAAATTTTTTTCTCCTTAAAACATTTTTAAAATAAATCTGGGGGATTATTTATTATTTTAATAAATGTATTAAAATCATGTAAATTCAAGTGATTTAATATTATTTCTCGTCTATATCTGCTAATTAATGTTCTACCCAAAGCTTTAAGTAAATAAGTTGGTCTATAGAAATGTAAATGGAATTTCTGTTTAATTATTTTATATATGACTTGGCGACTCATATTAGATTGAGGTAAATCAATAAGATCTATACCTGTTTCCCAATATTCATCTTCACTTATAATATTATTATGAACCAAATTGTTAAATAATTGAGTTCCTGGTAATGCTCTTGTAAAAATTATATGAGGAAAATCAATATCAAGTTTTGAAATAAATTTGAGAGTATTAATTGCTTCATCATAAGTTTCATCAAAAGCACCAATCATAAATGAACTAATAATGAACCTAAATCCTGCTTTCCTAGCATTTTTTATAGCTATTTTACTCATTTCTGGTGTAATCATTTTATTATAATAATTTAATATTCTCTGAGAACTACTCTCTATTCCAAACATAATAATTTCAAAATTTGCATCTTTCATAGTTCTTAAAAAATTAGTAGTGCTATTATCAACTCGTCCATCACATGTAAATGCTATATCTAAATGTTCATTTTTAATCTTATTACATAAATCAACTACTCTTTTCTTATTTAATGTGAAATTATCATCAACAAAAAGTATCTCTCTATATCCTTGACCTTCTAATTGGCGAATTTCTTGTATAATATTATCAACTGATCGAGTACGCCAATGATACTGAGAAAAAGCGGAGCATCCACAAAAATTACATGAATATGGACACCCCCGGGAACTAACTATTGTTGTGAATTTACGTTTTGTTATATCAATTCCACAAATACGATTTTTATATACATCAGGAATTAAACTCCTGTCGGGAAAAGGTAATTCATCAAGGTTTTTTATTATTTTATGTTGTTGATTTTCTTTTATTTTTCCATTATATCGATAAGTTATTCCATTAATTTCACTGATATTTTTATTGGTTTCTAATTTTTCTATTAATTCTGTAAATATTTTTTCACTCTCCCCCCTTACACAAATGTCAATCCAATTATATTTTTTTAAAATTTTATAAGCATAAAATGTGGCTAAATAATTCCCAAGAATAATTTTTATATTAGGATTCCAAGTTTTTATTTCTTTAGAAATTAATATTGTGTTTTTAATAGATGCACATATAACTGAAAATCCAACAATATCAGGATCTCCTCTTTTAATCCATTCAATAACCTCATTATTATTATAATTACATGCAGCTTGATCTAAGATACTTACATTATGACTTTTTTCTTTTAGACATGTAGCGAGATACATTAATCCTAAGGGAGGGGAAGAAGCATAAAATAATGGTTCATTTTGATCATAATGTAACCTTAAAGGAGCAGGATTAATAAGATGGATTTTCATTGATTTTTAACTCCATAATATATAATATTCTATTTTTACTCATTTTTATTTTTTATTTTAATTTTGATTATTTAGATTTTATTCTAATCTAATTATAATAAAAAAATATATTCCGCTAACTTTACTACTATATCAAATTCGGATAATAGTAATTTAAATAAAACTCACGATTAGAGTAAAAATTAAGGTTAAAAAAGTAAAGAATAATTAATAAATCCAATTTATTAAAGAAGAACAGCTTTTTCCTCGAGCATTTCTCAATCTTCCTCTTATACGAAAGGTAGCTCCTTGATAACCGCATTCAGGACATTTATTTTTTGAAACTAACTCAACAATATCATCAACAAGTACAGCTTGATTTATTGAACCATTTACTCCATATGGAGTAATGACTTCTAATAATCCTTCTTCACCATTATCAACTGGATTTAATGTTTTAATATCTCTTACAATCACGCGAGCCGTATTAGGACAATGTAATAAAAAATCTTGATATTTTTCTGACCAATGTCCACCAAAAAGATTTGGTGACTCTGTGAATGCATAAATATCCCCAATATCTTTTGGTTTGATATTAAACACTTTTTCATAATTTTCTATGAATTTACCTTTTTCAACTGAATCCATTTTAGCCTGTCCTTTTACTCCATCCCATCCACCTCCACCGCATCCAATAAAAGCCTTTTCATTCAAGTCGATATATACTTTATCTGGAATTAGCCTTTTCTCAAACATATTATTCATAAGGAGGGGGCTTCCACCCAATAATATCATTCCTGTTTTTATATCTTTCCAATAACCTGTCTTTAGAATTTTCTTAAGCATTTTTAACATCAAGCTAACATCTAAAATAAAACCTCCTCTTATAGAGAATGTTGAAATCACTGCCCATATAGTTTTTAATGCTTTCATTTTAACTAAATATTCTTCATGTCCATAGAATTCCCATGGTTTATTCATACAAGCTGTGAATAAACGTGTTTTTTTAGCATATTCGAAACCTTTAACAGATCTTTTTGCCATTAATGACATAAATAAGCGATCAGGTGAAAAGTTAAAAGTAATACATTTACCATTATTATAATTTAAATCATTCCATCTAAAAAACTCTATAAACACTTTAATTGAATTATATTGTATTTGATCAAAATCCTCTACCGTTCGAGGAACTATTGAAGGATTTCCTGTTGTGGATGACGAACATGAAAAAAGTACTATATTTTCAATAGGTACTTTTAATAGATTTAATGTTTGGTTTATTGATCTTTTATATAGTTCTGATGGAATATATGGGATATCTACTAAATCGTCAATTGTTAAACTATCTGGAATCGTGTAGTTGAACTTTTTACAGATTTTTTGCTTATAATAATCACAATTTTCATAGGATAAATTTATTTGCTCCAATAAATTTTTACAGAATACTTCATCAGAATAATTACGTTGCTCTAAATTAAAATATTTAGTGTTTAATTCTTCGGGTAGAAGATTATGGAATTTTAATATCATAATTATAGTCCTATTAAGAAATATTTATTAAATACATATAATATTATTTAGATGATAAAGCGTTTATTTCTTCTTCTTGTTTTTCTAATAACATTGGAGTTTTTTCCCAGCTTAATTCCCTTGGAAGGCGAAATTGGCGTAAAAACATATAGAGATGTATATATCCACTAATTAGGAAAAATAATAAGATACTATAATGTTTATCTCCATATTTTCGTACACCATTGAATAAGAAACCGAATTGGAAAATTAAACAAGAGATATTCCAAGTCAATAAATAATATTCTCCTATTAATATATATAATATTGAAAATCCAATTACTAAAGGAATCCAAGTATCTAAATTTCCTATAAGTGTCATTGTCAAATTTCGTGATATTATTATTGATTTACCACTCTTTTTTTCTTTTTTCATTGCCATTAATTGTGGCATATCGGAAATATATCCTGCCATCCACCGTGTTCGTTGTTGTATTAAAATCCCCCAAGTAGTTGGTACATATTCATAAACTTTTGCTTTTGGTGAAAAATAGATATTTATTCCATCTAAATTCAAAAGTACGGAAAGATAGAGATCTTCTGTCATTGAATCTTCGTTAAAACCTCCGTATTTCTTGAGATATTGAGTTCTAACAGCAAAATTTCGACCATATGCATATGCGGATGATCCAATTCTATTTTTCATTTCAAAAGTTATCCCGCCTCCAGAAATTATAGTATAATCAAGCAATATTCCTTTAGTCAATTTATTCTTATTCCAATTCTTTACTAAAACAGGACCAATCGTTGCATTTATCTTTTCATGTTGGAAAGGTGATACTAAATTTATTAATGTTTTTTGTTCTAAAATACAACCAGAATCATATAGAACAACAATATCATTCTTTACAGATTTTAATCCATAATTTAAAGCAGGAGGTTTTCCTTTTTTGGAAATAACTTCATTTAGGATTTCAATATCTAAATCTTGATGCATTTTTTTAAAATTTTGACAAAATTCATCTGTATCATCTGTTGAACCACTGGTAACAACAATTACTTGGATTTTTTCTTTAGGATAATCTGATTCAATAATAGAATTTAGAGTTCTTTCTAATAATTTCTTTTCATTTTTAGAAGCAATTAAAATACTGATACCAGTAGAGTAAAGGGATTTATTTGTATATCCCTTTCCAAATGATGCCAGAAAAATTATTCCATAATAAATTATTAATCCTAATATAATTGCTAGACCAATTAATTCAAATATACCCCACCAATATGTTAGAGGATCAGCTAAAAAATCATCTATTGCATTTTTCACTCCAGATTGAAAAATTGGATGAAGAAAGATATGTAAAATAACAAAATATATAACTAGTAAGGTTCCATATAAAAATACTTTGAAAGCATTCATTTTATAAACAATTTTTTTTGTTTTTTTAATTATTATATATTATTTAATAAAAAAAATATTCAATTTTTTAAATTATAATTAAGCTTGGTCTTTTTCATCAATAATTTTCAATTGTTTATAACTATATCTACCTAATTGAATTGATGAAAAAACCACCATGCCTAATAAGATAATCTGAAATATTAGCATACTCCAAGTTATTATAGCTAAATGGGATGATGACCATAATGATGATGCTGAGGAAGGATCTATCCAGTAAGTAATTAAAACTGCAAAACTTGAAATTCCATAAATGAGAAAGAAAGTCATAGTTACTAAAACTCTCGTAATTCTTTCACTGATAAATGGTTTTGTTTCATATAATCCCAATCCTTCATGTCTAGCTCTCATATATTCATAGAGAAAAATTAGAAATATGTTTGTCCAAACAATCCATGTAAAATCAAGGTTATAATCTTGTTCTTGTATTAGTAATAAGTTATAAGGAATTAATCCTACTAACATTAAAATATCACTAATCCTATCAATTACGTTATCGAACCAAGCTCCTCTTTTGGATTTAATATTTAGTAATCTTGCTATTGCACCATCAATTCCATCTATTATTCCTGTAAATAATACCAAAAAAGCCAGGATTATAAACCAAGATCCATAGAATGGTTGTTGAGATATTATATTAAGGGAATGTCCTCTACTTGCCATTATTACTCCATAAAATATAAAGAATGATAAAATAAGGTTTATTACCGAAACTTTATTTGGTGATACACCAAATTTCATGAAAATTTTAGCACCCTTATAAGTCATGGGCATATACAGCTTACCAGCAGGATCTTTTTTCATTTTTTCAAATTGTTCATCTATTTTACTTTTTTGTCCATGATCTCTCAGCCAATCATATATAAAATCATCTAAATTCATTATTTCTTTTTTATCAACTTTATTTGATATACTACTTAAGAAAATGATTATTAGAAATCCCAATAAAACTAATGGAAATACGATTTCAAAAAGAATATCTATCATAAATACCGTTCATAACTCTTTTATTATTTATTTTAAAAATTAATATTGGATTGTTAATTAAACGAGATATTTAAAGTTTGCGAGGATTTATACCTAAATTATATCTAAATTTCTTAAATAATTATTAGAAAATGAAATTTAAACTTATATTTAACGTATAAACTTGTCCAGAATACCTATAAGTTACTTTTCTGAATAGATCTTTTTTTTCTATATGATAAATATAATTAGGTAAAAAAATCTTTATTATAATTAGCATTTTAAAAGAATTATAATATACCTTGAAGAACCTCAAACCATTTTTCAATCCAAAGAGTATTTTAATAATCGGGGTTTCCAGAAGAAATTATACTTTTAGCTATACAGTTTTAAAAAATTTATTAGAAATATTCTATGAAGGAAAAATCTATATTTTAAATCCAAAAGCTAATGATATTTTGGGAATTAGATCATATCATACATATGAGGCCCTCCCTGAAGTACCGGAATTAGCAGTTATAGTTTTAGGAAGTAAAATAATAGAGAATATAGAAAATATAGGTAAATTAGGAATAAAATATGTTACAATCCAATCTGAATTTCAAAATAATTTAGCTGAGAAGGATATTTTAAAAAAACTAAATCTATTATGTAAAAAATATGGAATTATCTATTTGGGTCCCTCGATGATAGGAATTATTAACTTTATTGATAAATTCACTAATTCTATCATTCCTGTGCGACAACATATTATGCGAGCAAATAAAAATATTAAAGAAGGATTAGGTGTTATTGCTCAATCAGGAGGCCTAGCAGGTGCCTTAGGATGGTGGGCCCCTTCTCAAAAACTCCCCATTTCAAAAGTAATTCATCTAGGTAAGGGTTTTGATATAAATGAAACCGATATCTTAAAATTCTTTTTTGAAGATACTACTATTAAAGTAATTTCCATTTTTTTAAGAGAAATTTCTGATGATTTAATTGATACTTTAAAAATTGTCGCACCACATAAGCCTATATTAATCTTTTACGTTGGTAAGGATCAATTAAAGGAAAAAGAATTAGAATCTGCTGGTGGCATCCTTGTTCAAAATTATATAGAACTTTTTGAAATTGCTAAATTATTTCTTTGGTGTCCTAAACCAAATAGCTCAAATTTAGGAATAATTGCACCCAGTTCAGGAGTTATCTACATTATAGCAAAAGAGATGAGAAAACAAAATCTTTTATTTGGTAAATTGGATGAAAATTCTAAAAACTTAATTTTAGAAAAAGTTGGAGGCTCTACATGTAAAATGGGAAATCCCGTAGATTTTTGGCCTCCAGATAAGTTTATTGGAACAAAAGTATGTGGAATATATAATATGGCTTCACAAACTCTACTGAGTGATGAATCTGTAGATGGTCTAGTATTAGCATTGGAATTCTTTAATGAAATAGAATTTGATTTTATAATTTTTAAAAATATTAAAAAAAAGTATCCAAAAAAGCCAATAATAGCGATATTAATTCAAGCAGAAACAGAAGGTGCAAAAAGAGTTATAAATACAGCTTCTGACTTAAAAATTCCAGTATTTATAAATGAAATAGAAAGAGCTATAAGAGGATATAAATTACTTTATCATTATTATTCAAAAATAAAAAAGAATTGACTGATTTTTATTTAATCTAAAAATATTTGTTTTAAATCTTCGGGAACGTCAGTATTCTGATCCATTAATGATATAGCATAAATTTTTTCACCACAATTACATGGTTTTCCTTCAAACAAATAAAATTTGAAATCATCATTCAAATTACAAATTTGAACATTATCAATTTCAACATATTCACCACATTTACAATATATTGCATTTTCTGGAGAATAATTAGGAAGAATTAAATCTATATCTTGAGTAGATTTTGAAAATTGACAATTATTTAATAAATTATTAATCTCAATAACAAGTTCTTCTTTTAATGTTGGAATAAAATTTTCTATAATTCCATTTGTTGTTTTTATACTTTTTAAAACTACGAAATTTTCTTCTAACTTATTCGTTGATTTCTCTTCTTCTGGAATTAGCTGTGCTAATGATTCTGGGATAGCAAAGGGTTCTACATCAGGAGGATACTCAAATGATAAAACGTATTGAGATACTGATTTCTGTGTCCTTGAAGTAAGGATGTTTAAATTTTCATAATCACTACTATAAAGTACAAATTTTATTAATTGTAATGGAATTTTTAATTCTAAAAGTTTTCTTCTTATATTTTTTAAACTATCTCCTGTAAATCCCTTTAAAATCATAATATCCTCACGATTTTTTGTATAAAAATCTATTTTATTTTCTTCTTTAAATATCTGCCATTTTTTTAAGAAATGTATACGAGGATATGAAGATAATCCACAAAAAACGCATAATAATGGAAAAGCGAACACTGCTAGATTAAATATAGAAAGTATAAGAACTACACTAATGATCGGTAATCCCATGAATAGTGAATAATTTCTAATTTTTTTATCTATTGATTGCTTAATTCCCTTTTCTAAAGCAAGTTCTTCACCAGATCTTTTCAATTGTTCACATATTTTGAATATTTGTTTATTTTCAAGACTTTGTTTTAATAATTTATCTTCTTCATCTTTTTGATCAATAGATTCCATCATTTCAATAATTCGTGTTTTATATTTTTCTAATTGTTTATCTCGATATATAAAATCAAGGGTTTCTTCAGAAAAATAATCCATAAAACGGGTAATATACAATCTTTTCTCAATAAATGCTAAAGAATTCGGTTCTAAACCTAATGTCTCTTCAAGTATTTCAGCTTGACTTTTCTTTTTTTCTTTTTTAGATTTTCCTTCTAATTTTTTTGAATCATTGTTCGAAGAATCTATTCTTTCTTTCTTGTCCTTTTCTTTCATGTTATTTCAATTATAATATATTGCTTTCTTTATAATAATTAAAATAATTTAATTAAGTTTATTAAAATTCTAAAATATGTGAATCTGGAGTATTTATATAAAATTTAAAATCTAAATCAATTATATTGATAAAATCTCGTCTCTATATTTAATAAAATCAAACATTTTAATTGATTAGATAATTAATTCATAGTAAATCTATTCTTACATTTTTTTCTTATTTTTTTCAATTTTTATATATTGAATCTGAGATTTCAAAGAATTACCATTGAAATTAAAAGGGAAAACTATTATTAAAAAAATAGAAATGGAAATAAGAAAAATAAGAATTAAAAATTTTCGTTCAATAAAGGATTCAAAAGAATGGTATTTTCATAGAGATCGTATACAAGTTTTAATAGGTAAAAATGCTTCGGGTAAATCTTCAATAATTGATGCTCTACAATATTTTAACACAAATATTTCTAATATACAACCTGATGATAGACCAAGAAATGAACTTTATACTACAACAGAGTTATCCATTGAAATTGAAATGGAAGAAAAAGAAATCAATCATTCAAATCTCTTAGAACCTATTAATAATGAAAGAAATAAACGAAAATATGTTAAAATAACAAAATTTTTTACAAATTATGACGGATTTAATTATAAAATAAATGGAAAATATTTAGATGAATATGTTGATGAAGATATAAAGAAAATTATCCAATTATTAAGGAAGCATGATATTGAAGACCAATATCTTTTACAACTTCATAATTATTATCATAATTTAAATAAAATGAGTGAAGATTTAGAAAAATTAGAAGAAAAAATTAAAGATAACCAAAAAATAATCAATAATGAGGACTACCATCAACTGGAGAATTTATTAAATAAAATCGTTTTTAATGTATCCTATCTCAAAGAAATGATAAAAAATCATTCCCCTCTTTTTATCAAATTTAATTACCGGATATTTAGTGGGTTTTCTAATAATTTAATTTATGATGAAGTGTGTTATCAAGAAAATAAAATATATCAACTGATTTTTGATTCAATGAAACTGCAAATTCAAGATTTTATTAGAGAAAAGAATAATTCTCATATCATAAATCAATTAGCTGAAAAAAGAGATAAAGGATTGGAAAGTTTTTTACAGGAGAATTGGATTAGAAAACAAAATAACTTTCTGATGAGATTTAATTCAAATTATTTTGAGTGTTTAGTTGAAGAACAAGGAGAACTAATAAATATAAACCAAAAGGGCGATGCAGAAATATGGTTATTTACATTTTTAGTGTATATTTACAATAAAATAGAAAAAAAAAAAACGTCAATAATTTTAATTGATGAACCTAATGTAAATCTCCATCCAAATGCTCAACGGAATATTATTATATTAATGGAAAAATTTCTCATTGAAAATCCTAATTTATCAATTATTTATACTACACATTCTCCTTATTTAGTTCCTCCAGAACATTTAGATAGAGTCCTATTAGTTATGAAATCAGAAAGAAATGGTACATATATAAAACAATTGGATTACCAAAAATTATGTAATATTAAAAATAGACGCTTGAGGAGAAAATGTTCTCCTAAAAATATTAAGGCTAGACTGTTACAAATGCTTACAATTTCAATCAGGGAAGGATTCTTCGGAAATATAGTAGTATTATGTGAAGGTCCTACAGAATTCTTAAGTTTACCTATTTGGGCTTCACTTTTAGGTAAGAATTTTGATGAAAAAGGGATTATTCTTATTCAAACAGCAGGTAAATATATAATGATAGATTATGCTGAATTATTTTCTATTTTTGATATACCTGTTTTTTTAATATTCGATAACGATAGATATTCAAAAGAAAGATGGACACATAAAAAATTAAATAGATGGTTATTACAATTTTGTGGAGAAAAACCTTCAGATTATCCCTCAAATTCTGGTGATAATTATTTTGTATTTGATCCCTATTTTGAAAAACAATTAAGAAGAGATGATTTTGAATATCGGAAATTTGAAGATTATGTTAGCAAAAAATATGGAATAGGCAAAAAGAAGGGTTTGAGGGCTAGATTTGTAGCTACAAGATATTTAAAACTAAATAAAAATCCTCCAAATTCCATTATAAAATTAATAGAATCTATTTTTAATTATCAAGAAAAAGTTATTTCAAAGAATTTATGAAATTCAAATAATATCAGAATAGTTTAAAAAATTAAATAAATATATTTAAACCTTTTAGAATAAGGATTTTTATACATTTTCAACTGACTTTATTTCAGGAACAAATTGTTTTATAGCTCGTTCTATTCCATCTTTTAATGTTTCTTGAGCATGCATACAACCTGCACAATGACCTTGAAGACGTACTTTTACAATACCATCATCAGTTATTTCAATAAGTTCAACATCTCCTCCATCCATCTGCAATTGAGGACGTATTTTCTCGATAACTTCTTTAACTTTTTCTTTATCAACCATTTTAAATCCTAATTTTATCTTTTTAATAATAGAAATTAATTAATTCTTTAAAGTATTACTTTTATAATTTATCAAACTAAAGCACACTATAATTATTTTTTTTAAATGAATTATCTATTTTATTAATAATATAAATATTTGATAATTTTATTTGATTTTATTAATATAAGTAATTAAATTAATAATATCAAAAATAAATCAAATATGGTTAATTTTTAATTTAGTAAATTTAGCCAATCCTAAAAGGAAAATATTTAAATATGAATTTTAATTTAAATACCTATAACAAATCTAATTTATAAAACAATCAAAAAATATTAATTAAGAAAGGAAGGGAATAGTGTTATGAATGAAAAAGAAATCTCTGATTTAACATTTCTGAAAATAATGATAAAAAAATATTGGACAATTTTATTACTTCTAATTATAGGAATAATAATAGCTATTATCGGAGCGATGTTTACTTTATATTATGTAATATATAACTTAGAAATCGGTAATGGTGGTACTGCGACATTAGGTGAATTCTCCTTGGGAGATTTAATTTTATGGTGCCTCTGGGTTATATTATGGGAAGTTTTAGTTATACTCATACCATTAATTATATATATTTGCATTATTGGTGGTCTTTGGTGGCGTAAATTACCTCAGGAAGATAAAGATGAAATAAAAAGCAGAAAGAAACGAGAAGAAAAACAAATTGAAAAATATGGAGGTGGAGCGGGAGCCTTAGGATTTTTCATATTTATTGTCTTTCTAATAATTGTTCATTTAGATGATAATCTTTTTGAACCATTTAATAACATACCTTATATCTATTGGATTGGAGCTTATCTTATGGCAGCACTTTGGATTTTTGTTATAATAGGAATTCCAATTACAATCCTTGGACTTTGCTACCTACGCAAAAAATTAAAAGATATTTAAATCATTTTTTTTTATTTTTTATTCGTTTTATATTTAAAAAAAGAAAATTTCGATGAGTGAATAGTAAATCTAAGAGTGTATTATTTTACAATCTAAAATTATATCTAATATAATTTTATTAATAAAAATTAGTCGTTTTTATAGCTGAAGTTCTAAACATTATTAACTATAGATTATTTGTATAATATGATATTAAATAGCTTAGAGAAAATCATTCAGATTAAAATAGTTTATTTTGGACCTGCACTTTCAGGTAAAACAACATCATTAAAATCTTTATTTAATCATTTTGGGAAAAAAAAAGATGTAAAAAGTAATGAGAGTAGCATTAATCGGACATTATTTTTTGATTATGGTGTTATTTTATTTCAAAATGAAAGATGGCTTCTAAAAATCAATATTTATTCAATAACTGGCCAAGATTTTTATATTATTACAAGACCTACAGTATTAAAAGGTATAGATGGATTAATATTTGTTGCTGATTCTCAACAAAAAGCTTTTAATAGGAATATTGTTTCATGGAAAGAATTAATGAGTTATTTTGAAAAAGAGATAATAAATAATATTCCAAAAATAATATCATTTAATAAACAAGATTTATCTAATAAATTTGAAATCAAATCATTTCTGGATAAAATAAATTATGATAATTATGATAACATTGGTTTAAATCATACTATCGCAATTAATAGTGAAGTTATTCTTGATACATTTGAAAAATTATTAAGTATGATTTTTAATAATTTATATAAGTGGGAAATCCCTTTAAAACGCAAATAAATCTATTTTATTTATTTCTATTATAAAATAGATATATATGATAAATGAAGAGATTAATAGGAAAATTATATTTAATTTCACTCTATATGTGCTGAAACAATTAAATCAGCAAATAATTCCATATCATTTAAAAGAATGTTCAATTTATTTTGGGAGTCTTTATCTATTTTTTCAGATTTCATAATTAGAACAGCGATAATATATTTAATAATATATAATTCTAACTCTTTATTTTTATTATTAAATCCTTTAAAAGTTGCCGATTCTGACATAAATATATTCTCTCGTACAGTATTACATGAATTTATGAAATCTCTTAAATCAATTCTTAAAGACAATCCTCTACTAATACCCTTCACATTATGAACTATAATATTACCAGATATATCAGAAATAATAATTTTTGCTCTTATTTGATCTAGTTGTTTTTGTGCTCTTTCTAAATGTTCTTTTATATCTTCATATGAAGAAATTAAAATTTCTCGGAAGATTTTGGCTAAATTATCCTGATTATAAATACTTGTTAAATAAGATTTTAGTTCATATCCTTGAAATATTTTCTCAAAAATATCTTTCGCTTTGGAAACATTAACATCAAGTAATTCTTTTTCAAAGTTTTCTGTATCATATTTATGATAGAAAAGGATAACTTTTGGTTTCTCATTATTTTCTTTATATACATTTAATAAATCCTTAAAATATTCCTCCGCTTCTTCAAAACTCTCAGCATCATGTAAATCTACTATAGGTACTAATACGTCTGTCCCTTTAAAGACCTCTGGTCTTTCAATATATTCTTTTCTATATTGAGCCTGTCCTCCAAAATCGATTGAATATTTAATGCGATATGCATATTAATTATATTCCAATTTGGAGTCCAAGAAAAGGATGGCGTCTTGTTTCATATAAGATTGTAGGATTTAGAGAATTAGTATCTTCAGGGAAATTACCGGCAAAAGCAACAGAATATATACTTGTTTTACCACATCCACTAATTCCTACAAGGGATATTTTCACAAATTCACCTTCTAAAGTGTTTTTCCTATTTTATAATTTTAAATTTCAATAATAATAATAATCTTTGTTATTTATAGTAAAAATAAAAAGATTTTTAAATTCTTATTTAAATCATTACTTCTTGTTTTTTTTATATTTTAATTGTAAAAATCTCTTTATAACATTATTTTTTATATATAATCTTATTATTATATATTATTAATAGTAATCACTCAATTACCTTAATAAAAATTTATGAATTTATTATCTACTATTCGAAATAATATTGTATCAGTATATAAGAGAATTACAAATTTTAAATTTGCTAAAATAACTATGGTTTTATCAATTATCTTATATGTAATTCTATTTCTTTCAAGTTTTTTAATAACTACTTTTTTTGGTAAAAAATCTTTCACTCCATTAAAAAATTTAATAAGTGATATGGGTCAGAAAAATTATTCTCCAGCACCATATATATTTGATATGGCTTGTCTTATGTCAGGTTTATTTTCATTTCCATTTACATTTTATATTTTAAAATATATAAAGTATAATTCGAAAATTAATAATATTTCTAATGTTAAATCAGTCTTATCTTCCTTATCTATAATTATTGGAAATATTGGTCTTGTGGGAATTGGAATATTCAGTATGGATAGAAATATTTTTTATTTACATTTTGTATTTGCTAGTTTTGTATTAGTTGGTTATGTTTTTGCAGCATTTTACATTAGTTTATTTATTGTAATTTATAATTTTGATTTACCTAAAATTATTGGAATAGCAGGACTTTTTAGTTTAACTATTCTATTATCATTTACTTTTTTTGCGAATTTTATTTTTACTTATATTAGAACGATATCTGAATGGGTACTTGTTATCTTTATTTCTATTTGGTTTTATTCTTTTACTATATCAATCTTTTTTAAAAAACCTCATTTATAGGTTTTTTTCCAATTTCTATAATAAAAAAGTATTATTAAAAATTGGGATTGGATTTAAATAGAGGCAAGTATTAAAATAATCATCTAATATCATAAAAATAGTTGCTCAAAAATAAATTTAGAGTATTAGCTGATGTTATTAACTTTTTTATTAAAATTATTAACTTTTTTATTAAAAAACGTTAAGAAAACATTATCAATTAAATTCAAAGATTCTAAATTTGTTGGAAAAACAACGAAAATTGCAATTTTTATTTATGTAGCAACTTTTTTATTAAAAAATGTTAAGGAATCATTACCTTTTTTATTAAAAAACGTTAAGAAAACATTATCAATTAAATTCAAAGATTCTAA
>CAZGJX010000062.1:0-1831 GCA_964525635.1 uncultured archaeon | reverse complement strand
ATTTGTTGGAAAAACAACTAAATGGGCTATTTTTTTCTATGCAACAACATTTTTAATCTGTAATATAATAGCTATGTATTTTGGACATAAAAACTATATTCCTTTCTTAAATATTATAAGCCATCTAGGTGTTAATGATTTTAATCCCTTAACTGATATTTTTGATTTTCTTAATATAACAACGGGATTATCTCTTATGCCATTCAGTTTCTATTTGTTACATATTATAAATACTCAGGTTGAAGAAAATCAGATTATTAAAAATTATAAAACGATGAGAATATGTGGTTATGTAGCGTTTTGCTCCAGCCTAACTACTAATATTGGTTTTATTGGAGTCGGAATATTTAGCTTGGATAGAAATATTTTAGGTATACATGATTATTCTGCTGCTATGATATTATTAGGATTAACCTTTCTTGCATTTTCTATGGGATTATTAATTCTTAGATATCAAGTAAAAATACCATCCTTATTTGGCATTTTTGGTATGTTAAGCTCTTTTATTTTACTCTTTGTATATCTTGCTCTAAAAAATATTAATTTTCAATTTAGTCCTATATATGAATGGATTTGGCTTCTCTCTGTTAATTTTTGGTCTTGGATCTTTATTTTTTATATTTTTAATAAATCTAATATTTTTATAAATCATAACATTATTCATAGTTTTATTACTGAAAGAAAATTTAACAGAAAAAAGAAATTTGAATTCGAATTTAACTAAAAAAGTAATATGATACTTTATTTTTAGATATATTATTCTTCAAGAGCACTCAATTATCTATTAAATCAGACAAAAACAAGAAAAAAAAGTATTATTAATATAGTAGATAATTGCCAAATACTCTTGTTGGACCGATTATAATTGCTAAAGCAAATGCAATTGCATTAACAATAATTCCAATAATTCCAAATACATTTCCAACTTTTCGTGAGGTATTATCAGCTTCTAAAACATCTGCCTTTGAACTATTAACCTTTGCTAAAATTCCAAATAATAACCCCAAGATGTTAGATATTAACAATACAATATATGATATAGTTCTTAATCTCTGGGTAACAGTTTCATAATAATAATAATAATAAGAATATAATCCTCCTGATGCAATAGCACCAAAAATAAGAGCAACAACTGCAAAAGCAAGTGATAACAAGGCAAAAGCTATACATTTTTTGGAATGTGATCCCACACCTAGTTGCAGAGTTTTAGGTATTGGGGCATTTGGACTAACTGAATACTTATTATAATCTTGTGTTGACTGAGGTCTGTTCCTTTGAACTGTTGGTTGTTGTACAATATCTAAACTAGAATTATCAAGAGTGGTTGGAAGTTTACTTCCACAAGTTTGGCAAAACCTTTGATTATGTTCTTTTATTTCTACACCACAATTTTGGCAAAACATTAGTTTTCATCCTTTTGTATTTATTAAAAAAAAATGAATGTTTTTTAATTAATAATAAAATAATGATAGTATTAAGTTTTTGTTTTTATTTAAAAGTTTAAAATTGATAGTTAGATTTATTTAAATGTTTTTTGTACATTTTAAAAAAGCTAATTTATTTCATTGAAGAATTTATACATTAAAAAGGAAAAGAGTATTATAATTTGAATCGTATATATAAATCATATTATATATAATTTATGATTATCTGAAGAAAAGCTATCATTTAATTCCATCTTCCTTTTTAGGTCATTAAATTACCTTTCAATTACAAAAAAAATGTATAAATGAATTATTTTTCAATTTTAAAACAAAAATAGCCATTATATTTTAGTTATTACTTGACTTTCAAAGATAGGATATAGTTAATTTTTATTTTTATTTTTAAA
>CAZGJX010000061.1:6296-25447 GCA_964525635.1 uncultured archaeon | reverse complement strand
CCGAAGTGAATACTCATGGTACAGATCCCCTTGATTCTGATACAGATAATGATGGTCTTACAGATGGTTCAGAGGTAAATATCCATGGTTCAGATCCAACAGATACTGATACTGATGGTGATGGATTGAATGATAATGATGAAATCAATACCCATGGTACTGATCCAACCGATTCTGATACTGATGGTGATGGATTGAATGATGATGTTGAAATAAATACCCATGGTACTGATCCAACCGATTCTGATACAGATGGTGATGATCTTTCAGATGGTTCAGAGATAAATACTCATGGTACTGATCCAAACGATTCTGATACAGATAACGATGATCTTACTGATGGATCCGAAGTGAATACTCATGGTACTGATCCTGGTGATAATGATTCAGATAATGATGGAATACCTGATGGATGGGAAGTAGAAAATTCACTAAATCCTCTAGAATTTACAGATGGTAGTATGGACAACGATGCTGATTCTTTAAGTAATCTACAAGAATATACTTATGGTACTGATCCATATGATTCTGATACTGATGGTGATGGATATTCTGATGGAGTTGAAGTAGTTAGTCTTACGGATCCTCTTGATCCAAACGACTATCCAGAAATAACAACAACACCAACACCAACAACCACAGAACCAACAGATAATGACATTCCAGGATATGATATATTCATTCTAATTGGTATTATATCGTTGATTGTAGGAATTATTATAAAGAAAAGAAAGAAATTTCTTAAGAAATAATCTCTTTCAATTTTTTTTTTTTTTAATTAAATTTGTCTAATATGATAATTTTGTAAGTGGGCTTTATCATGATTGCTCAAGAAAACCCCTTCCTTTAGGAATTGTATGAATTGAGCTTTAAAATAAATCTGAAAATTCTTAGAATCTCATAATTTTTTAATAATTCCGTACTTATGATTAATAAGGAAATTGAATATTATAAAATAATCAATTTCTTATCGCATGAATCCTCTGTGGACGAGGAATCATTCTAATTACACGAGAATGGTTTTCTACGATAAACAGGCCAAGCCGTAGTAGAAGCGGTTGCGTACTCGTGGGAAGTCATAACTTAAGTTTGTGGTAGTTCACTCATAAAATAAAAGATTATATAAAATAATGAATATAGTTAAATTATTACTAACTATTATTCGAGTAGAATTAACTACTCTTTCTAGAATTTTAAAATAAAAATTTATAAACTAATCTTAATTAATGAAAAAACCTAATACTCATTATTTTAAATTATTATGTCCGACTCTGATATAAGTAAGAATCTCTCTTTGAGAGTAATGCAGTTTCCTCAACATCTTATAGTTCAAAATTTAAAAAATATAATAAAACTTCAATTAATAAGTACTTCTAAAAATACAGAGAATATAAAATTGGAAATTCAATCTGAGAATCTAAATGTTGAATTACTAAATAATGAATCCAATGAGTTTGATATTAAGCCAAAAGAGACCAAAATAATAGAATTGAATTTAATCCCTACAGCTGATGGTACTGGAAAATTAAGCATTAATGCTTTCTGGATAAAGGAGATTCAATATAAAATAAAAGTCCAAAAGATAAGGGAAAATGTTCCTTCGAATAAATTCAGTAATCTATTGGAATATTATCATTTTCAAAAAAAGGATTTTCTTGAAAAATTTAATCCTACTGACTTTATCATAGAACTTCCAAAAGATGAAATTAAGAGATTTGAGAAATTAATTGCTAATAGTTCTGGAAGTCAATCAGAAAAAATCATAATAAAATTATCAAAGGCATATTTAAATAATAAACAACTTGAAAGAGCTTTAATAACAGCTAATAAATTATCAAAAGAAAAAAAGAGAATACATTTAATTAGAGATATGATTAGAGCATATTCTTTTGTTGATTCTGAAAATTCCATCAAATATATAGAGAAATTGCCTGATTCTATTGATAAATCTGAATTATTAAAAACTATTGCTCTTGATCATTTATATACGAATCCTGACTTAGCAATAAATATCGCTTCAAAAATTATGGATTTTAAAGAAAAAAAAGAGTGTTTTATTGAAATAATTCAAAGAATAGTACAAGAAAAACCAGAAGTCACTTTAGAAATATCAAAATTTATTCAGCTAGAATCTGATTTACACACAAAAATTCAATTTAATATTGCTGAAAGTTATTGGCGTAAAGGTAATCTTGAAAAATCTAAAGAAGTTTTAGTAAGAATTGCTTATTTGGTTAAAGAAAAGTCAGATTCGGATAATTATAGATTTCTTCGAGATGCAATATATGGATTAGCTGAAATAGATTCACCAATTACAGCACATAATATCATAGAATCAATAAATAATCAAAAATTAAAAGAACGAGTTGCTAAAGATTTATTTAATGATCTATATTTCCTTGTTGAAGAAATTAAAACGAAAATTGAATCAAAATTAATAAACTCTTTTCAACATTTCTTGAATACATACTCGTCAAATGTAAATGAAAGCATTATCAATTTTGCTAGAAAAGGTGGTAATCTAAGCCTTAATACACTTTCTGGTGATACAACTTTCAGAAATTTATTTATATTTCTTTTTAATTTAAATTTCAGCATTTTTCCTTTTTTTGAACGAATATACTCTGATTTAAAAATGAATTCAAATCAATCTATTGCATATTATATATTTCCTTGCACAGAAAATCTTAGTCAGCCAGAATTTGAAATATTAAATAGCACATTGAAGTTTCTTATTGCTTCAAAAATAAGGATATCAAATGAATTTAATATCTATAACTTAGATTTTATTCCTTATCTTAATAAACCAACCATTATATTAGGAGTTGATTCATCATCAATAAAACAATCACTTCAAAATAAACTTTCGAGAATGAAAAATAAAATTGATATCATTTTTGATGATTCTTTTTTTGCGGGAGGAAAATCAAAAGACTATTTAAATAACATTTTTGAATCCAATATATTTAAAATAACTAATTTAGTTCTTTCATATGAATTTATCAATAATTATGATTTATTTAAAGAATTAGTTCTAAATCTTATGTGATATTTCAAAAATCTCAAGTAGAGTATTATAAAAAAAAAGGTAGGCAGTATTTAAAATGGGAAGCAAAAAGAAAAAAATGAAAAAACAGAAGAAAGGTAAAAAAGATAAAATAAAACCTTCAAAAGCAGCATCAAAAGTAGGAAGTATTGGACGACATATAGATAGATCTCATGATAAGTTATTTTTAGGTACAGATTATAGAGAAGTATACATTGATGATAGATCTTGGGGGGAAATTTTAATAGATGTACAACATTGGACGCGATTACCTTTTACGCATGGAATGGAAATGGAGTTAATTATAGCTGATGATAGTGGAAATTATCCTGATGGTGATGAAATGGTTTTTAGAATGAGAGAAATAGTAAAAGATGCTATCAAGATAATGGATCAAATTTTATATGAAGGACGCTCAGATTTCTATCCTGTACCTGATTATATTAGGCAAAAAGTATTAGCAAGACCATGGGGTAAAGAGGATATAGAAAAAGGTTATGTTATGGATATTAGATACCAAGTCGGAGATTATTACGTTGATATAGATACTTTTGGGAGGGATGGTAATGTTACAGCTATAACCTATATACTTGAACTCGTTAGTCCGCCCTGTGAATATGTAGAAGAGCTCGCATATTGGGCTAGTACTCTATTTTTGCTTGCTAAGAATACTTTACCAAAAGATCTCCATATAATCGCTTCAGCCGTTAATCCTTCTGCTCGAGAATATCAAAGGGGATTAACTCAAGGAGATCATCATCATTTAGGTGGATTTGAATCTGAATTAGAAAAAATACAAGCGTATTGTATGATTAGAAATTTCATCCCTCATATAATAGCTCTTTCAACAAATTCACCAATAATAAATAATAAACCTACAGATGTAGTGAAAATAATAAATAACCGAATAACTGCTCCAAATTGTGTACGTTCATTAAGATTAAAATATAATGCATCAATGTTAAGTAACAATGATCCAAAACATTATATTCCTTATTTAACCTCAACCGATATGAATTCACAAAATCTTTTCTTGCAGATAGTAGCAAAGGCTAGTATGGAAGATGGCCGCTTCCAAGACCTGTTTCCTTTCACAGATTGGGGAACTATTGAATTACGTGTATGTGATGCTCAGGTTTCTATTTGTAGGAGAATTGGAATAGGATTAATAATACAAGCACTCTGCTTAAAGGCTAGAAAACTTATCAAACATAAAAAGTGGGTTCCCGATGCAGGGAGTGAAACAATCACATTTAATCGTAAAGGAGCAATTGAGAGAGGCTTAATTTCTTTATTTAGACCTGCTCCAAATTTAACTCATGATTTTCTAAGAAAATATGATCCTAATTTTGCAGAACAGTATTTAGGTCCAAGAGAAAACCCTACAAGATATATGATGCAAGCAGTTCAAAGGATGTTTTTCTATATTAGAGATGAACTAAAAGAATTAGGATTCCTATATTCACCATTCTTAAAACCCTTATTACAAAGTGTTTTTGGCAGTGTAAGCTATGCTGAACCTCCTATAACTGAAGCAGAATATCAACTCTCATTATACAATCATAAATTACAAAGTGGTGAAAATCCAAATATATTATGGGATTTAATTTACTTCACAGTTATGTATTGTCAGGACCCAGTAAATAATCCCTTGACAGGAACATTATCTCTTCCAAAAGAGATGAGAATATAATTGTCTTCTTATATATAAAAAAAATAATTATTATTTAGAGCATAAGAAAATGTTAATCGCAAATGTAGAACAAAGTGGAAGGAAAAAAGTAGAGCGAATTTTTGTAATTGATGCTCATTCACATTTAGGAAATGATGTTGATGGAGCCTCTATGATGAATCCTCTTGCTCCAGGAACGGGGACATTTGATTTTTGGTCAAAAATTCAGGGAAAAATTGTTGATGATTGGAATAAAACTGGAAATCAATCTTTTATGACTACTATTGATAATCAGAGAACGAATATCTCATTTTCTTTTGAACCTCACCCTTTTACATATAATATTTTTAAGGAATTAGAAACCTTAGGAAAGAGATATTCCGAAATAAAAGAAAAATTGAAATTTAATAATTTTATAGACCAAGCAGTAGTATTTCCATTTCAGGATATCTTTCGTGATAAAAAACCAGAAGCGCTATACCGTGCTAGTAATCTTAATGTTTCTCGGTTTACAACTCGATTTCCTTTTTCGATGAAATTGATTGGATATGGTAGAGTAGATCCGATGGAAGGAGAAAAAGCTGTAAAAGAAGTAAGATATGCTAGAGAAGTACTTGGATTAAGGGGTTTGAAATTACATCCTCGATCCGAAGGATGGGTTGAAAAGGTTACGTCAGAAAAGCCAATTCCAATATTGATGGAAGCAATTAGACACTCAATGCCAATAATATTTGATACAAGAGGAAAAAAAACAATTATGGATATTGGTGAATTGATTAAATCAACAAGAAATTACTTAAAAGGTAAATTACCTCAATTATTGCCACATTTTAAAGTAATCATTGCTCATTTTGCTCAAGGGAATGTAGGTGACCATGAAGTTTACAATACAATTGTGCAACCCAATACATACGGAGATCTTTCCATGCTTCATGGTGAAGGTGCAAAAAACTTTTTAGTTGATTTTCGAAGATGGTTTAAATCAAATAATAAATATGTAGTAGATAATCGAGATTGGTCAGAATATCTATTATTCGCTACCGATTATCCTTATTTTGGGGAAGTTCATGCTGAAAAGTTATTGATACAATTATTTAATAAAGATTTTTATGATAATGGTGGAAAAATAGAAGATACGAAAAATATTCTTGGTCTTAATCAACTTAGAATTCTTCCAGAATATAATTTAACTCAAATGGGAAAATTTGAAACAAACTTAACAACTACAATAATATCTACTCCAGATTATAAAGATGGTAATATAAATGCTTATACTACAGCCCTAACTGCTTTATCTAAATTAATCGCGGATAATAAAATTGATATCAAGAATTTATTGTTAGAGTTCAATCAGAATTGGAGTGAACTAAATGATAATATTCTTCTCACAACTACCAAGCCAACAACCTCTGTAGAAATTCCTTTGTATTTAAAAGATTTTGTAAAAAATAGGATCTTCTTACTTGCTCCATTAAAATACTATATCAGTTTGAGTAGGTATGGAAATAAATATTTTACACCAGAGGTTAGAAATTTCTTTTCACTTCTATTCAATAATTATTATGTTGCTAAAGATATAAAAGAAGTTGAGAAAGGATTATCACAGATTTATAATTGAAATTAAATTAATTTATTAAGTTATATTTTTTAATTCATATTAGAGATCTTGAAATATTTTTATATCTATTTTTAATATAAAATTTAATAAAATGATTAAAATGACCCAAGAAAAGGATGATGATAACCAAAGTAATTTTATAAATAATAATAATAATGTTAATCAAGAGATTTCGAGTGAAAACAAATTAGATCAAAATGAAGAGACTTTAAATCTTAAAAATCAATCAATTAAAGATTTAGAACCTAGAATCAATAATTTAGATTTGGCTAATTCCGAGTTAAATAAAGAAATGAGTGACTTAAAAGATCAAATTATTGAACTTAAATCAAATAATTCTGATTTAATTAATGAGAATAATAATTTTAAAATAAAAATCCAAAATAAGGATTTGGTTGTTAAAGATAAGGAAAATCTAATTAATGATTTAAATCAAACAATTAAACAACAAGCAATCAATAACGAAAGAAAGATAAAAGAATTGGAAGAAACACTAGAAATTGAAATAAAGAAAAAAACCGATGAAATAAATACTTTGAAAGAGGAATTATCTGTATTTAATGACCTAAAAGAAACAAATGAAAAATTGAAGATTGAAATAAAAAAATCCTATCAAGAAAATGAGGATTCTAACCAAAAGATCAGTGATTTGGAGAATAGCAATGATATACATTTGAATACCATAGCAGATTTAAAGTTAGATCTAAAAGGACTCAAAGATAAGGTAAATTCTAAAGGAGAAATCCAAGAAAATATTAAAGAAGAAATTATAGAATTAAAGAAAGAAATTAAAATAATTCGAAGAGAAAGAGATCATTATAGAGAGATAATTAAAGATAAAAATCTTCTTTAAAATAATATAATTGAATCATTTAGAATTATGTATTATTTATTATCTTAAAATATTACTAAGTATTTCAATAAAATCTAACTTTCCTATTTTTCCTATGATTATTCTTTACCTATTTAAAACAAAAACATATTTTTATATAGAAAATTTTTCTATATTATAATAATAATAATTTTTAAGTAATAACGCTAAATAATTTATATAATAACAAAAAAAAATAAAAAAGATTGGTGTAAAATATAAATGAGTGTTGATACTAAATCTTTTGATAATATATTAAGTAAAATTATTAAATCAGAGAGCGGAATTAAAAAAGTTATTTTAGTAGACAGAACAGGATTAACTATTGCAAGTGTCTCTAAATTTTCTTATTTCCCTGCAGATGTTGACGGAATTGGTGCAATAGCGAGTGCAGTTTTTTGTGCATCAGAAGAACAAGGTAAAAATCTGGAATTAGGGGCATTAGATATTGTTACTAGTGAATTTTCAGGTGGAAAAATTTTCGCTGCTAGTTGTGGTCCAAAAGGAGTTTTGTGTTTGATATCTGATCCAGATATTAATATTGGATTAGTCAGACTCATTCTAAAAAGATCAGGAGATGAGTTAAGAGAAATTTTGGATGAATTCCTTTCAGAAGTGCCAGATACTTTTGATTCAGGACTAGATTTAAGTGATCTAGACGAATTAACTCCAGATTAAATAAAAATTTTTTTCACCTAATTTTTAAATTCTTAATCGCAATTTATTATTAATTTGTTACTTATTTTATTCTGTTCTTAAATTAAACAATTTCTAATAGATTTTTATATTTTAATATAAATTTCAAAAATAAAGAAAATACTAAAAGATAAACAAATTAATATGTAATTCAATAACCAGATTAAGTTGCTATTGTTTATTTCTATAATAAAACCATATCCTTTATTAAAATTTAAATCTTCTAATTCACTAAATATAAATTTATATAACTATTCTCTATTTATTCTCTATTTAGAATTTTATAATTTAATAAAAATTTAAATTAGGGATATTATATAATACTAAATTAATCTTTAGCAAGATTTTTATATCTCATAAGTATTTATATTTATATTAATATAATATGTATAAGATTTATAGAATTAAACTATTTATTTGATATTATAAAATTAACAGAATCAAATTGATATTAGGAGGAAACTATTTTGATTTTACTAAATAAAAGAAATAAATGTCTTATTTTAGGTTTTTTGATTGTTATACCCTTATTTTTTTCATTATTCAAAATACCTGTAAACAATAAGAATCTCGAAATTGATGATATTAATAATATTGGGAATGCTGGAGATGAAATAATACCATTAAGAAATTGGATAACAAATGGTAATTTTGTTACTAGTGATGATTGGATTATAGAAGAAGGAATGGGAGATCAAAACGATATTAGTTCAAATATCGATAGTGGAGAATATAATACACAAATCCTAGGATCTGAGGAATCAAAATCTATTATTCTTAGTTCATCATCTTATTCAGATTGGATACCTTTTAGTAAACCTGAAGATCCACTTGTACCAAATGGTGGTTATGGGGTGAACAATAACGGGGTATGGTGTAGTCATCAATTTGATGATACTGGTGCAGATCAAGTTCCAATAATACATTTTAGGAATGATGTAAATATGGATCAACCTATGGACGATTATAAAATTACTTCAGCATCTTTAGAAGTAAATATAGATGCTTATGTAGATTATAATATAGATACACCTCAAGATGATATTGATGGTCATGATGCAAATAATGATGGAGATCCAATAAATCAGGGAGAGAGTTATGACTCTTGTCGATTTTACATTGAAATTTCTGATTTGAATACCGATAAAATAAATACATATGAAGTTGGTTCAAATCAAACAGTAGAATTTGGTTATGGTGATCCTTATGGTGTAGGAGGCACTGATTATCTTAATGGACCTATGGAAATTAGAGATGAACAAGTAATAATTGATTCATTATCAAATGTTTTAAAAGTACATTCTACAAATTTTACAGTTATTTTAGGAATATATATCTATTCTGCTGATAATTTTCAAGGGCAAGAAGAGGATTATTGGGATTTTTTAAGCATAGATTATGTAAATTTAACCTTTACATATCAGAAAATCATTGATCAATCAACTAATATAATTTTAAATCAAGCTTGTGGAAGTATTAATGATGATATATTGGCTAATGGAATAAGTAGCTATAACTACTATACAATTGATTATGCTCGATGCAATTTTTCTTATAAAGCTGAACCATATTGGCCTTCAGCATCACAAAATTCAGAAATAAGAGTCACAATTAATAATGACCCAAATTATGTTTCAAGGAAATTAAATTTGGCTACTTCTAGCTGGGATCAAGCTAGTTTAAATCTTGTGGATCTTATTAGTGGTAAAGATGATGTTAATGTTTCGATTGAAATATACATCGCTGATGAATTTAGTTTAAATGAAACTATCGAAGTTTCAATTGATGATGTATCTCTGGAGATAGAATATACCGTCTATTTTGATGACTATTCTACATCGCTTCAAATTTTAATTAATGGACAAGATGTGACCGCGACCCCATATTTGGTGTATCCTGTTAGAGAAGATTTAGATATTGTTGTGCGTTATCTAAATGAGACATCAGGGCGTATTACTGGAGCTGATGTATCGATTACGGGAGATATCTTTAGAGATCTTAATCCAGTTTCAAATCAATATGAAATTACTCTCAATACCACAGAAGACTTCCAGCAGGGAGATAATAACATTGTGATACAGGCAAGTAAGAAAAATTATGATTTAGCGGCAAGTCCAAAGACAATTAATGTTAGAAAATTGGTTGGAGAGATAAAGAGATTTGGGACTGAAGATAATGAAATTAATGTATTAACCAATCAACCAACTTTAGTCCAATTAATTCTGAATGATACTGATAATGATGAATATATTAAGGGAGCAACGGTAACTTATACAGGAGGGCTTGGATATGGCGTTTTTACTGATCCAAATAATGATGGTATCTATAACGCAACAATTTTAATAGAAGATGATGGATACTATTCAATGACAATAAGCGCTACGGCAGGTTCAGATTATTCTTTTAATACTTATCTATTAAATTTTAATTCAACTACACAGGGTAAGTCGATTTCAACTTATTGGTTATTTTTAAATGATGCTGATAGAACATCACAACCATCGCTAACAATTTCAACTAGATCACTTGTTAATATTACTATAGTATATAGAAATCAAACGGATCAATCACAACATGTTCCTGGAGCTTCTATAGAATTAACAGAAGAAGGGAAATTTATAGGTAATCTTCAAGAAAAAATAAATCATTATTCAATTAATATCAATACAACAGAAGATTTGGATATCGGTACTAATTATTTAACTCTTACTACACCAGGAACGAGTTATTATACAGGATTTACCAAGGACTTTACAATAATAGTTGAGAGAATAACCACAGAAATTAGACCTATTAATATAAGTGGAGGGGTATTACAAATAGAAACTGGTGAATCTCCCACATTAAGAGTAAATCTTTATGATATATATGATAATACTACAATTTCGGGAGCATTTTTATCTTATGTATGGGAATATGATTTAGATGGTGATGATGTTCTTGATTTTATTGATAATGGAATATTCAATGAAATAAGTCCTGGAATTTATGAGATAACTTTAAATGATTTGCAAGAAGGAAACCATAAAATAACAATAACCTATGTAGAGCAGGGTGATTATTCTACTGATACAATTGAAATAGTAATACAAGCAATAACACCAGTTACTCCACCTGGACCAGAACCATTTAATTATTTATGGGTAGTTGTGGCTTTAGGATTAGTAATAGTTGGTCTGAGTGCTTATTTTGCAATCTATCAAAAGATACTTAAATATCCGCCAACTGTAAGAAAAATAAGAAAGTTGAAAAAGAAAATAGGTAAACGTAAAAAACCTAAATCAAAAATGTTTGGAGGGAGAACTGAGTATATTAAGACAATCCTTGAGGATCAAAACATATCAACAGTACTTATAAAAAAAGAAACTATACCAAAAGAAAATAAAATTACAAAAGGAGGGAAATAAATGTCAAAAGGTTTTATAATAACGAAATGGACAGAAGATCGTGGTTTAGTGGTTCATTTAAAATATCCAGAAAACATTTCAGTTGATTTGGATGATATGATGAGAATTTTTTATGCTCATATTACAGGAGCAGGAGAAGCGGGTTATGTTGTTGTTCGATTAGAGAAAGCACAGTCAAATGTCTCAAGTTATTTTACAGGAATTGACTCACCTAATCCCTATATGATAAATTTAATGTTAGAATTAGGTGAAGATCCTGAAATGTATGGAGAAAAAGTAATTCGAGATATTTATTATGCTATCCTAAAGTATTTATTAGAAATGGATCGAGATATGTATAAAGCACCTGATCTTATAAAAGAATTAAAAGTATATCTTAGGGAGTCTCTTATTTTGTTGGAAAGATTAAAAAATCTAACAAAAGAACAAAAAATGGCACAGATATACACTGGAGAAAAAACAAGAAAAATCTTGGAAATTTTACAAACGAGAGCTATGTCAAGAAAAGAATTACAAAGTCATTTAGAAGAACAAATAAAAAAAATTGTTACAAATCTTGAGTTAACACTAGAACCATTTATCAAAGCAGATTTAATTAAACAAGATTGGGTTGAAAAAAGTACAGATGTTCATATCTTTCTTCAAAATGATTTTACTATTCTACGCTCTCACCCTGATAAATTAATTGATGAGGCTAAAGATGGAAAGCCATCGAATTATTTAGGAAAACTTTATCTTAAAAAAATAAAGGAGTTTTATGAAGGATATGCACCCTCTTTTGAAGATAATTATAAAATTGCATCTCATATGATAAATCCAGATACTTATGATTATATCGCACTTCTACGAGATAAACCATATCCGTTGAGCAAACTTCCTAAAGGAACAGGACAAGTAGCAAGAAAATTTGAGGATATATTTTCCAAGTTAGAGCAAGATAAAATTATAACCATAATTGAAGATGATAATAATGTAAAATGGGTATTTTTACTTTCAGACATTTTAGTTAAGAAATTCTATCCAGAATATCTAATTGAAAATATCAGAAAAGATTTTGTTTTAGGAGATTTAAGAAGAGAAATTGCTGTTAAACATCTAGATATTCTTGAAAATACCTATCCAAAATAGTTTTTTAATAAATTATAAAAGTGATAATAATGAGTGAATCAGATAAATCTTCAACTAAAAGAGTATTGGAAAAATTAGGTTTAGCCCAAGATGAGATTGATATCTATTTTAGTATAACTAATCGAGGTCCAGTAACGGCAGGAGAAATAGCTCTTTTATCTAAATTACCTGAAGAAAGAGCAAAGAAGATAGCCAAGAATCTACTTGAAAAAGGACTAGTAAGAGAAATTGCTGGTAAAACTCCACATTTTATGGTTTTACCACCTTATACTGCTTTATTAAATCAAATTCGGCAATTTAAAGATGTAGTCACAGATATTCAATCTTATGCACCTCAATCATTAAAAGAAAGATTACAGACAATTGAATTAGATTCAACACAAATTCAGAAATTAGGAGAATTTAGAAATACAATCCGTTCAATGAAAGAACAACTTCCAAAAAAAATTAAACTTCAATTTAAACAATATGAAGAGGAGCTAGAAAAAGTTAAACGATTTAATGAAATTAAATTATTTATTAATAGTTTAAAGGAAATTGTACCTGATGACATTACAAAGGAATTTGAGAAAATGGAAAGTAGAGTTGAGGTGATTAAGAAAGAGATTTCTAATGCATTTGAAACTCAATTTAGAGTTGGAGCTATTAAAAATATGGCTGAGAAAATCGTTGCTCGAGTAATGCAAAAAGAATTTAATGAGATGGTGAATTCATTTAAATTTAAGTTTGTTCAAACCACACAAGGTATGTTGGATAAGGTAATTAATCAATTAGGGGGACTTTCTGATACTGCTGGAGATATAAAAATAGGATTAGGTGATACTTTTACGAATATCGAAACTGGACTAACGGAAAACCTAGAAAATTTAGATAATGAAATAATGAAAATATATGAAGATGTCTTAACTGGAATACAAGAGTTGAAAAACTCATTTGAACAGGAGATATTTAAAACATTGAATCAGGATGTTATAATTAATATATTTGATCAATTAGATTTGTCAGAAAAAACAATGGAAGAATTTTTAGAAACAGAAAAAGAAGCACCTTTATTCTCATTCCAAGATGTCTGGTTTGTCCGAAGTCCTGAAGGAATGAAAGCACAGATAAATGAATCAATGTCTAGAATTAAAATGCGTGCTCATATAATTGCCCCTAAATTAGAGGATATCGATTTAAATATTGTGACTAGTGTTTCTAAACATGTAAATGTGAGAATTTCGACTAATTTTAATTTAAACGACCCTAATGATAAAGATAAGCTAAGAGAAATAGAAAGATATGAAAATATTAATATAAGACATTATCCAAGAGAAAACATATGGTCAATCAATAAAGATTTTGAAGAAGTGGTTGTATGTGTAGTAGCGAAAAATCTCGAAGGTACTAAAGTAGAGATTGCTGGTATGGGATCTATTTTAGAGGAACATGTTAAATTATTTGCAGGAATTCTAGAAGATGTGTGGATTCAAAGTAAAAAACTAGATCTCGTAAGTATGACACAAGCATTTGAACCAACTTTCACAGGAAAACAATTAGTCAAGCCTTCAGAGATTAAAATAGATCAGAATTCAATTTCACCCCAAATTCCAACTGAAGTTCAATCTACAAAAAAAAAGTCTAAAAAGAAAATTCCAAAACCAGAAGAAGAATTATCTGTCCAACCAGGGAGAGAGGTTAAAATAAATGATACATTGCCAAATCAGTTCGAACATTTAGAAACTAATTTGGAAAATTTTACTGGACTTGAAGTTGGCTCAGTCTTAAGTGATATAAAAGAAAATGTAATGCAACAATTTGGATATTCTAGTGTGCTTAAACAAATTAATTTAAGTATATCAATATATAAGAATAACCAAAATAAATTAAATCCCGCTGAAATTAAAGAAATTACAAACAAGATAACATTTTGGAGACAAAAACTAAAAATTTAATAATAAATTCAATGAATTGTTATAAAGATTAAAAAATATTTAAAATTAGAAAATCTCAGGGTTTTTTATTCCCATATAAATCTCTATAACATTTATTATTTCTTTTTTTTTTCCTATATATGCTAAAAGTTGATGTTTTGCAATTCCATGTGATTGATTTTTCTTTGTTTTAAACATATTCAATTGTAATTCAATTTCTCCATACATTAAATTTGATTTTTTCTTCGATTTTGAATTATATGATTGAATAACTCCAATTTCTGAATTTGGTACATTCTTTGCAACATCAAAACATTCATTTTGAGTCGTTGGGATGTCATTAGATATTTTTAATAAAAATCCATATTCATCAGAATTAGGAATTTTAAGAAAATACCCTATTTTTGCATTATTTGAAAAATCAATATCTTCTGGACGAATAGCAAGTTTATAAACCTTATTCACATCTATTTTAAATTCCACATGATTATTTATTATATTTAACCGATTAATAGGTATATCCTTGATGTAAGATAAAGGTCTTGGATTTTTTTTAGTGGGAATAAGTACTGTTCCAGGATTATTAGGACCTCCACTAATGACATTTGCTAAATTCCAACCATTGACTTTAAGATTAGGTTTATTTAAAGTGCAATCTTCTATGATTTCAATACCACAATAACTAATATCTGTAGCTATAGGCTCATTAATAAGCTTTATAGATCTTATGATTTCTCCTTTATATACTTCTTTTGAAAAATGATTTTCTATCCAAAGAGGAGTATGAAGTATGCAACAATTAGATGTATGTTCTTTAATTTTATATTCAGCAGGATCTAAACCTTCTGGACAAGACCATTTTCTCCATCTCTTGGGTTTTCTAAAAAAGAAAGTCCTCTCTGGGCTAATCCAATATCTATCCCCTCCTATTTCTCGATTCCTTTTGGTAATTTTATCATTAAGATTTGGGCTTATCCATAAGAGACTGTAACATCCCTCTTTTGGAAAAATACCTAAAGGTCTTCCACCATATTCTGATATAATTACACTGCTTTCTTCATTATACTTTAATTCTAAGAAATTTGTAGATTTTTCAAGTGAAGACAATAAATTTTCTTTGGTAAAATAATTCATATTAATTATAATAAAAAATATTATAAATTTTTTTATAAACTGTGAAAAGCTATTTCATTCCTAGTATAAAATTAGTCTAAGATTTTTTCTTGTATAATTTTTTTATACTTAAAGATAAAGTTTCATCAAAAGCTTGTCCTTCAACACCACATTTAAATGGTAAACCATTCGAGAGAAATAGTTCTGTAAAATAACCCAGCCAATAATTACTATATCTTTTATTTTCATGATGTTTGAATATTAAATGAAATTCATCATTGGCAATTTTTTTCACATCAATAAAATAGAAATAATTTGCTACAATCCACATTTTTTTTATAGCATTAATGATCTCTTCTAAAGAAAGATCTTTCAATGGTTTTCCAGTTACCCAGAGAATGACATCTAACGCAATATTTTTCTTCATTGGTTTATCAAGACTTACTTCTGGGGTTTCTGCTGCCATTAACATTTGGTTAAAAGTTGTTTTTCCTATAAGCATCATATGTAATTCATCACGAGCTCGACACCAAAGATCTATATCCTCAGATCTATCTAAATTTTCTTGTTTATTTAACAATTTAACTGCATTTTCAAATAATTTAGCTTCGCTTCCATATTTTTCTTTATATTTGTTAATAATTCCTGCCACTTCTGGAGATAAACTTTTAATATTATCATAAAGATCGATAGCATCTTCAATTATATATGAAATTGTTTTACCTTCTTCTTTATATTTATCGATTATTTCTCTTGTTTCATTTGATACTTTAACATATATGGGATTATTATCTTTAGATTCTGCCACTTCTTTTTCTACAGAATTTTCCTTTTTACTTGATATATTTATCACCTTAAAAAATGATAAGGATTATTTTGATCAATAAGTTACCTCAATTATATAATAATTGATCTATGTTCTTATATTTTATCATATTAATTTATAAACTTTATTTTATTATCGACAAAAATTATATTAGCTATATGTATTTTCTCTTATTTTTCGCCCATATTTTTGTATATTATAGAATATGAATTAATCGGGAAAAAAAGAATATAGAAATATATATTAAAATCTTCTATATAGAAGTCTATATTCTATATATAATAAAGAGAACGAAACCTTTAAATTATGTGTTATATAATAGTATATTGATGGATATAACATCAAATGAATAAATATATCGTAATATAAGGAAAAATTAAATAAAATAAAAAAAAAGGAGGAAATAAAAGAAATAATGTTTTTTCAAGAAATCCAATATGGGATTGTAGGAGGAATTGTAACAGGAATAATTGTGTTTTTCCTATTTATCGTATTTATGATGACGAGATATAGGAAATTTAGAACAAACCAATTCGTAATACATCTTAGAAATGGTAAGGTAAAACATGCTGCTTTAGGTGGAAGTTTATGGTTATTACCATTAATTGATGAATATATTGTTATACCTACAACTAGTATTCAGACAAACTTAGAGGCACATGAACAAGTAGTCTCAAAAGAATATCAAAGCATATCAATAACAGGAATGTTGATCTGGAAAGTAATTGATCCTGAAAAAGCATATTCTGCAGTATCTTGGGTTCCAGGACACGAAAATTATGTTGAAAATATTTTAAGGAGGGCTGCTGAAGCGATTATAAGAACTACTTGTGCAAATATGGAGATAGAGAAAATAATTCGAGAACGTTCTGAAATTATAAAGCAAATAAGTAAAGAATTACATCAATTAACCTCAGATTGGGGAATTGTTATTGAATCAATTGAGATTATTGAAGTAAATATCCTAGAACCTGAATTAAAAAAGAATATGGAAGCTGTAAAGCAAGCTCAACAGTTAAGAGAAGCAAGAATAGCAAAAGCAGATGCAGAAAGAACTTCAAAATTGAGAGAACTTGAAGTAAAAAATGAAATTGGAATCCAAGATCAATTAGTTGAAAAAGAAATTGAATTACGTAGAAAAGATAAAGAAATTGCCATTGCTGAGCAAGAACGTGAGCGTAAGAAAATTGAAGCAGATGGAGAAAGGCAAAAAATAATAATTGAAGCAAATGCAGAAGCACAACATATAAAACAAAAATTAATTGCCCAAGCTGAAGGTGAAGCTGAGAATATCAAGCAACAAATGTTAGCTCAAGCTGAAGGATTCTTAAGACAAGTAGAAGCAATGAATAATGCTGATGAAAGATTTCTTGCTGTACAACTGACTAATATTTTACCCGAGATTTTTAAGAATATAAATCCTGATAAAATGTTCATAATGGGAAATGGAGATGAGGCATTTAGTTCCTTATCAAAAGCTATTCTACCATTTCTACAACTACTTCCAGAATATTCAGATCAAATAAAGAAATTCTTTGGAAATGGAAAGGAAAAACAAGTGATAAAAAAATTACTGACTAGTAAATAGAGAATCAATATAATTTAATTTTAAATATTTTTTATCTAAAATAAAAAATATCAATTTAACAATAGATAGGGATTATTATAATGAAAAATATAATTCAAAAAGTATTAATTGAAGGAAATATGCAGTTTAAACATAAATTAGCTTTAAAAAAAGAAGAATTAAAGAGAGATCCCTTCTTACCAAAATATCCTATTTTAATAATAACATGTATAGACACCAGGATTGATATTAATAGAATTTTTCAAATAAATCCTGATGATGTAATAATTTTACGTAATTTTGGTAATATACTATCTATAGATATGGTAAAATCAATATTAATTGCTATAAATAAATATAAGATTGAAAATATCATAATTCTGGGTCATATTGATTGTAACCTAAATAAATCTGATCTAGATATTATAAAAAATCAATTTCATAATTCTACAGTTGCTTTGGATGGGGATAATATCCATAGTCTCTTTTATAAGTCTAAAGATGATTTTATTTTTTTTGATGATGAACTAAAAAATATCAAGGAACAAATTGAAAATTTAAAAAATTTGTTTGTTTTTTCTCATAATATTACTATCTTAGGTATGTTGTATGATATAAGTACAGGATGGGTTTTTGAATATGATTATTTAAAGGATTTTAAGGATATTAATCAATTTATGGATAATTATAAAGGTATAATTAAAAATAAAGAGAATAACTATTCGGTTTATTTAAAAACTACAGGAGAGACTATTAAAAATGAACAAAATCTGACACTCAATTTAAGTCAAGATATACACCAAAATACAAATCATAATTCTGTAGTTGATAAAAATAATGAAGATTTTAATAGTAACGGATTAAAAAATCAAGAAAAAGTGGGTATCGATTTAAATTCTTTTGCGATAAAGAGTAACATTATAGAAAATTTATGGAAAATTAATATTCCTAAAATTAATCTACCAAAATTAAGATTTAATCTCTTAAAAAATTATAAAAATGAAGAAAAAGAATAAGGTAAGTTAAAATAAATAAAGGTGGAAAATTTGGATATTTATGATATATATTTAAGTATTTGTTTGGGTTTGTTTATTGGTGGACTGATTATGGCTATTATATCTTTTATATTAGCTGGAATGTCTACATCGGATCAAACAGCAGATAATCTAGATCATTTAGACCATATTGACCACATAGATCATTTAGATCATTTTGACCACATAGATCATTTAGACCATATTGACCACATAGATCATTTAGACCATATTGACCACATAGATCATTTAGACCATAT
>CAZGJX010000061.1:0-6196 GCA_964525635.1 uncultured archaeon | reverse complement strand
TAAAGATGGAATTAAACTTGCAGAGAATAATGTTAATGACTATATTAATGATGTTGAACCTGCACCTTTCATGCTTTTATTTTCTAGTTCACTATTATTTTTTGGTATCTCTGGTATTATTTGTTCTTATTCCTTTAATGAACCATTAAAATTCATATCATTTATTTTACCAATACTACTGACTTATATGTTGACCAAAATAATAGCGTTAATCTGGAAAAAAATGGCTAAATCACGATATTATACAATAATTTCAACTCAAAATCTAATCGGTATTGAAGGAGAGGTAATTCTAGAAATAGATGATCAAGGTGGAGTAATCAAAATACCTTCTGAAACACCTTTACGTTATGAAAAGCTACATGTTAAACCTTTATATTCAGATACTCGATTTGAAAAAGGAGAGAAAGTATATATTTGTAATGTTAGAAATAATTATTTATATGTTGATTCTAACATAAATTCAATAAAAAAGTAGTTATCACATTTAGAGGAAAAAATGAGATTAACATAATTCAATAATTTTTTTTTTCATTTTTTTTTTTAGACTATTTATAACACATTAAATATTTAATCATAACAACAATTTCTCACTTATTTAATTGGTTGTATTAATGAGATAAAAATGATTAGAATGAGTGATTATTAATTGCGTTATATATAAATATTCAATTTTATCCCATATTGATTTAAATACAAGCAATTCTGGTCTTTTTTTATTGACTACTGCAAAAATTACCATGATGCATTTATATATAAAAAATGACGTTTTATCTTAAAAACTAATAAAATAATCTAATGGATTCAATAAAGGAAATGGATAGATTTTTATACTTGTACAAACTATTTTATTTCGATAAGCTATCTTTTTAGTTAGCGGAACCAATATATATAAAAAAAATGTATAAATATAATAGAGGAAAAAAATGAAATTCAATTTTGAAAAGATATTTTTTAAGAGAAATTCTTATAAAAAATTAAAGAGTGTCTATGTTCTAATTCTTTTGGTCTTTACTTTTAGTTTTTTATTTAACTCAAATAGAATTTTATTTAATATTTTAGGAAAAAGCCAAATTAAAAGTATAAGTTCAAGTGGATTAGATTGTCTTGATAATACAAATTCGTTAGATATTACGATTTCTATTCCTGAAATTACTATTGACAATATTATTGATTCAGAAGGTAGTAAATTTCAGAAAATAGGATTTAAAGATTGTGGATATATAGGAGAGATAGGAAAACCAAAAATGCCTGTTAAATCAGTCACTCTCTTGTTGTCTCATGGAACTGATTTAGTAGATATTGAAATAAATACAGGAGAAAAAATTGTTGTTGAGGGATCATATGTAATTGAACCCTCTCAAGAGCAAATTCCTATAGATTCTGGAAAAGAACAGAATTTTGCATTTGATAGACAATTTTATTCTTCAGGAAATGTGTTTCCTGAAAAATTATACGAAATTGTGGATATCTATGAATTTAGAGGATATAGAATATTGGTGTTAAATTTATTCCCAGCTAATTATATACCAAAAACAGGTCTTTTGTCATATTATGAGGAATTTAATGTAAAGGTTAATCTATGCGAGAAAACAGGAATAAATTCTCTCTTTAGAGGTTTATCTAGTGATAGAGATCAAGTAATGAATTTAATAGATAATCCTGAAGTCTTGGATTCATATGCCAATCATAAAGTAGGTGAAATTAAAAGTCAATTTTCTTTTGATATACCCTCTGGCACGTATGATTACCTTATTATTACAAATGATGCACTTTATAATTCAGATGGGGATTATACTTTCCAAGATCTAGCACTTAGTAAGGAGGGGGCTGGTTATGAAACAATCATAGTTACTACTGAGGAAATCTATACCAATTATACAGGTGTAGACAATCAAGAAAAGATTAGAAATTTTATTATTGATGCATATAACGAATGGGGTATAGAATATGTGTTACTCGGAGGAGATGGGGATGGAGGCAATGTGGGTGGAGAAAGTGGTGATTCTATTATTCCCGCGAGAGGATTTTATGCAGAAGCATATGGTGACGTGGATAGTAATATACCTTCAGATCTTTATTATGCTGCTTTAGATGGAACTTGGAATAATGATGGAGATGGATATTGGGGTGAACCTGGAGAAGAAGATCTCTACGCTGAAGTGTTTGTTGGGCGCGCCCCTGTTGATTCGGAAACTGAACTATCAAATTTTGTCTATAAAACTTTAGCTCATGAAAATGATGCTCATTCTTATTTATCAAAAGCTTTAATGGTTGGTGAAAATCTTGGTTGGTATTCGACTGGAGCTGATTATAAAGATGAGATATTGTATGGTTCTGACGCGCAAGAGTACACGACAGTTGGATTTCCAGAAATATATAATGTATCAACGTTATATGATCGGGATTATTCTCCTTATAGTTGGGATAAATATGATCTTATTCCATTAATCAATGATGGAGTTCATATTATAAATCATTTGGGACATAGTGATGTAGATTATGCATTGAAAATGTATAATGAAGATGTAGATCTTTTAACTAACGAGCATTTCTTTTTCGGATATAGTCAAGGATGTTATAATGGTGCATTTGATAATAGGGGTCCCTATGAAGATATATATTCATATGATTGTATTACAGAACATTTTGTTACTGAGACACATGGAGCATTTGCTTTCATTGGTAATTCTCGATATGGATGGGGTGATCCATATGGAACAGATGGATCTTCTCAATATTATGATCGGGAATTTTTTGATGCTATTTTTGGAGAAAATATTTTAGAGATAGGTAAAGCAAATCAGGATTCTAAACATGATAATGTGGGTAGAATAAATCAAGATGCCATGAGATGGGTCTATTATGAATTAAACCTTTTTGGAGATCCAATGGCAATGATTCCTGGTCAAATTAATGATTATGCTCCAACTCTCACTGATGCAAGTGTTTCTACTATGATTGGAGATCAGATGACCCCACTTAATTTTAGTGTAGTATATACAGATACGGATAGTAATCCTCCAATTTACATGAATTTAATATTAAATGGAACATCTTATGAAATGGAGAAGCAAGACTATATAGATTCTGATTATACAGATGGTTGTGTTTATCAATATCTTATTTATTTACAACCTGGAACCTATGAATTTTCATTTGAATGTAATGATTATAAATTTGAAATCTCAACTCCAATAATTTCTGGTTTACTTATTAATCAAGCACCAAATACTGATGCCCCTAGCTTATTTGATGGAATAGTTAATCCTGATCGTGGTTTTGCTGAGATTACTGAATTTACATTTTCTGTTAATTACACAGATGCCAATAATAATCATCCTCATAATATCTCTGTTATAATTAATTCAATAGAATTTCCATTAGCTAAAGCAGACTCTCTAGATACTAATTATATGGACGGATGTATTTACGTTCATAAAACCATGTTAAACAATTATATTGGAAATAATTATCATTTTAACTGTTCTGATGGCGTTTTTATAAATACTACAGAAACTTATTTTGGACCTGAGGTTATTCCAATGAGGAATTATCAAATGTTCACAAATAATCCTTATAATTGGATTGAAGCTTCAGGTGGAACTGAATTGTCTTTAGGTGATGATAGTTATGTGACTATTGCACTTCCATTTGATTTTCCATTTTATGATAAAATATTTTCCAAAATATATCTAAGTGCAAATGGATATCTGAGTTTTAAAGATCCAACTCCAAATGAATATGAGAATGTAGCATTCCCTTCTGACGATAATAGTCATATATATTTACTTGCTCCTTTCTGGACTGATTTAAATCCATTTAGGGGAGGATCGGTTTATTATCAAAGTTTTGGAGATTTTTGGGTTGCTCAATGGACAAATATTTATCATTATTGGGGAGATTTAGTTGGGAGTTTTCAAATAGTTATTAATAAATCAGGTGAAATCATATTTAATTATGATTATATAAGTCATACTTCAGATGGATATACTTGCGGTCTTAATTATGGTTTAGATACATATTATTATAATTTATATGAAGGATTAACAGATAATACGGATGATTTTTCAATTTCATTTAAATGGATAGAAACAGATCATGACCTAAGGGTAAGATTGACTATTCCAGAATTGCCAGAAATAGCTAATAACTATATTATAACTGCTAAAATGCAGAATATTGGAAAATTAAATGAGGAAAACGTGAATCTATATTTATATTATGAAAATACTATAGTAAATTCGAGTTTAAATATCAAACTTGATATTGGAGAAACTAAAATTATAATATTTCAATGGATTCCCACAGATTATGGAAAATATAACTTTACAATATATGCGATGCCAGTAACCAATGAAACTTATATTTTAAATAATTTACAAACAAAAATAGCGAACGTAATAGACGTTAATCTTTTTAATGGACTCTTTCTAAATTATGATTTTGAGATAGATGGAGCATATGGTGTTTCTGAATTTTATTATACAGAGGTATCTGCCGGAATCTTCAATATAGAATGGGAGTTTATGTATGGAGGATATTCTTACATGACTTATTGGGACGTTGATGTAAGAACTAGAGTGATGTCTAATTCTGTAGGAGCACTTTCTTTTGGTAATGATGTTTGCACTCCAATGTGGATATTTACTGATACTTCTATAGGTGATACCATATCCATTGCTGTTGATGGAGAAGGGGAACATATTTTTGAAGTATCAAGTGTAGATTTTTATGAATTGCAGGATTTTGGAGTTATAGAAATATTTGAATTACAAGATTTAACTACACCTGGAGGTTATGCTCTCTATGAAACGACTACTGGATTGTTGGTTGAGGGGAATTTCTTATATTATGATGGATTATCTTCCTACTCGTTTGAATTAACAGAAACCAATGGGAATATCACTAAATTATTATTTGATCATGATTTAGAAGTGGACTTGAATATGCCAGAGTTCCCAGAAATAGGAACTACTTACGAAATTGTTGCAGAATTACACAATAATGGTTTATACGAAGAAATTAATATAAATTTTATCTTATATCTTAATGGAATTATTATTAATTATAATTTGATACCTAATCTTCCTATTGGAGCAACAGAATCAATAACCTATCAATGGACGCCAGAAAAAAAAAATGTTGATTATAACTTCACGGTATATACTCCTCCTTTATCAACAGAAATTTATATTTCAAACAATATTGAGATAGAAATTAGGAATATTGTTGATATAAAGTTATTTAATGGGTTATATCTGGACTATAGTTTTAATATGGAGGACTTAATAATTCCTATGATGGTCTACTATACAGAAATTTCTAAATATATATACAATGGAACTTTATCCTTGAGTTATGATAGTCAAGAAGATAGTGAAACGTGGCAAGTAAACTCTCAAACTAGGATTATGACTGGTTTAACAAGTTTTGGGACTAATGTTCATACTCCATGGTGGATATTTACTAATGTTGCTATAGGTGATGAAATTCCTATTGCTGTTATAATGGAAGGAGATCACATTTTCCAAGTAACAGATATATATATTTTTGATTCATCTACATTTGGAAACATAGAAGTTATAAAAGTTCAGGATTTGACTACACCTGGTGGTTATGCTCTCTATGAAAAAAATACAGGGTTGTTAATTGAAGGTAAATTCTTTTTTTATGATGGATTAATTTCTTATTTATTTAAATTAACAGACACTAATGCTGACTTTAATCCTGGTGGGAGATTTGTTCCTGGATACGAAATTAATATAATTCTTTTAATAATTGGGACTTCATTGCTAGGGATTTGTTATAGAATAAGTAAAAAACACAGAAAACTCATTTAATAATAATATTAATTCTCTTTTTTTTTTTCTTTAAATTTGAATTTCATTTAGTTTATTTAAGGATATTTGACATAAGAAAAACTTTTAATTAAGAAATAATTAAAATTAATAAGTTTATTAATAATATATAATGCCTTTGTAGCTCAGCCGGTAGAGCGTTGCCTTGGTATATGTTGGAAAAACTCAGAAAAAACAAACAGGCAAAGGTCGGGGGATCATGCCCCCCCAAAGGCTTTATTTTAAACTACTACGCCGGTGTGGCTTAGCTGGTTATAAAGCATCCAAATTACTCAGATGTTTAATAGGCGCCAGACTCATAATCCTACTGAAAGATTGGGTCAGACTGGATGTAT